>JAJFHL010000387.1 GCA_021775615.1 Hyphomicrobiales bacterium | reverse complement strand
GGTCACCCTTGACGCCATATGTGCCGTCGCCGGGCAGATGCGGCCCGAGGATGAAGTCGGGCGAGAAGTCCGGCGTGTCCCTGTTCGCCTCCAGCAGGCGGTCATAGGCGTCGCGGATACGCGCCAGGGTCGTTTCCGGCACGCGGTAACCGGCGGGAATGACAAGTCCGTCTTCGTGGTATCGGGCGACTTCATCTGCTGACAGCGTCATGCGGCATTCCTCATGCGGTTCCTTCGAGCGTTGGCCATTTCGATATCATGCGGTTCACCAAAAATGAACCTTGCTCAGCGTCACAACGTCAAAAGGGTTGACGGAGATGGTTTACATTACTATCTGTTATTTCAGTTATAACAGAAATTACTGAAACTCACGATGAAACTCACAAGCGCCATGGAAAACACGATCCTCCACTGGGGGGAAATGGGCTCGCGCTGGGGGGTCAACCGGTCCATCGCGCAGATCCATGCACTGCTCTATCTGTCGACCACACCGCTCACCGCCGACGAGATCACCGAAACCCTCGGCATCGCGCGTTCGAATGTCTCGACCAGTCTGCGCGAGTTGCAGAGCTGGCAGCTCATTACGCTCATCCACGTGCTCGGCGACCGGCGCGATCATTTCGAGGCCAAGACCGATCTTTGGGAGGTGCTCCTGATCATTCTCGAGCAACGCAAGAAGCGCGAGATTGATCCGACGGTCTCCACATTGCGCAAATGTGCGCTGGACGCCCAGGAAGACGGCACGCCACCGGAAGTGAAGTCACGGCTCAACGACATGCTCCAGTTCGGCGAGACCCTGACCATCTGGTACGAACAGGTCAGCCGCCTGCCGACCGCAACCCTGGTCAAGCTGATGCGCATGGGGGCCAAAATCTCGAAATTCGTCAAAAGGTAGCAAGCCCGCTGTCTCAGGGAGATTGCCGGAACCGTCCAATGGATACGCAAGAGACATATTTCAGGCGAGCCGGCTGTGAGGATCTGGGCCCTTATGACGCTGGTGACGAAGCTGGCAGCGCCGTTGCAATCCCGGAACGAAACGGGCAGGGCGGCCAACCGCACTCTTCAAAGTTCACGATCCGCGATCTCATCGGCGAGGCTGCCTGGTGGCGTTTGAGCGCCGCCGTGCGAGCACGCTTCGGAACGTCTCCCGCCGCCGGAGAGCGCTGGCATTTCCGCGGCGTCATGGACCGCGTCGAGTGTTCATGGGCCGGCCGCGTCATGGCCTGGGCGTCGCGCGTAACCGGTGCGCCGGTGGCGCATCTAACCGGCAGGGAGGTGCCGATTGACGTGCTCGTCTATGCCGAAGAGAACCGGGACGGAACGGTCTGGGAACGGGTCTACGATTTCGCCGGCAATCGGCGCACGACCGCCAGAACCACCAAGCGCATGGAGGCCGGCCCGCGCTTGCTGGAATGTTTCGGGCTGGGCTTCGGAATGGAGCTTGATGTCTACGAGCACGACGCGGCCCTGCATTTCCGCTCGACATCGTTCTACGTCGATGTTGGCGGAAGGCGCGTCCGCCTGCCGCTCGCCTTCAGCCCCGGCGTTCTTCTGGTTGAGCATATCGACGAGGGCGGCGGCACATTCCGCTTCCGCATGACCGTCGATCACCCGGTCTTCGGCCGCGTCTTTTTCCAGGACGGTGTGTTCTCGAAAGTGAAGGAGTAATCCGATGGAACTGGTTCTGAGCCTTTTGGTCATTCAGGGCGTCATGGGCGCCTTCGACAACTTCTGGCATCACGAGATCACCGAGGCGCTGCCGAGCAAACCGTCGGCGCGCGGCGAACTGGCGCTCCACACCATCCGCGAGTTTCTCTACGGCATCATCTTTCTGGCGCTCGGCTGGTCCGAGTGGCACGGACTCTTCGCCTGGCTCCTGGCCGCGATGCTGCTCACCGAGGTCGTGGTCACCCTGTGGGACTTCATCGTCGAGGACCTGACCCGCAAGCTGCCGCCGCTCGAGCGCGTCCTGCACACGCTGCTCGCCATGAATTACGGGGCGGTTCTGGTGATCCTGATCCCGATCATGTGGGGCTGGTCGCTTGAACCGAGCGCAATCGTGGGCGGGGAGCATGGTATCCTCTCCTGGGTCATGACGCTCTACGCGGTCGGCATCCTCGCCTGGTCGCTGCGCGACGCCATTGCAGTTGCCAAGCTGAGCCGCCTGCAGGAACCCGAATGGAAACGCCGGCCCTTCGCCATTGCGGAGGCTGATGCGCCGAAATCCGTCCTCGTCACCGGTGCCACCGGTTTCATCGGTGGCGTGCTCTGCCGCAGGCTCATCGAGCGCGGCGACGCCGTTATCGCGCTGACCCGCGATGCCAAACAGGCCGAGTACCGCTTCGGGCCGCATGTGCGTATCGTTGAAAGCCTGGGCGAAATTGCCGTCGACACCAAGATCGACGCCGTCGTCAACCTGGCCGGCGCGCCGGTGCTCGGGCTGCCATGGACCAAAGCCCGCCGGGCCGAGATCATGCAAAGCCGCATCGGCACGACCGGGGCTTTGCTGGAATTCATGGGCCGCCTGACAACACCGCCGGAAGTGCTTGTGAACGCATCGGCCATCGGCATCTACGGCCGCTCCGGCGATGCCGAGTGCGATGAGACGGCGGCCCCACAGGACATTTTCATGTCTGAGCTGTGCCGCGCCTGGGAGGAAACCGCGTGGCGGGCCCATGCCCTGGGCGTCAGGGTGTGCCTGATGCGGCTCGGCCTTGTGCTGGGCGCCGACGGTGGCCCGCTGCCCGCCCTTGCCGGTCCGGCGAAATTCGGCCTCGGCGCGGTGATCGGCCCGGGCGACCAGTGGAATTCCTGGGTGCATGTTGACGATGTCGTCGCTTTTGTCGAAATGGCGATGAACGAACGCGCGATGTCGGGCCCCTACAACGTGACCGCGCCGGAAAGTGTCACGCAACGCGGCTTCATGGCCGCGCTCGGCCGGGTTTTGCGCCGACCGGTGGTGTTCAAGGTTCCCGCCTGGGCATTGCGGGTCGGTCTGGGCGAAATGAGCGATCTGCTTGTTGAAGGCCAGCGCACGACTTGCGCCAGGACGCAGGCGGACGGGTTCAGTTTCGCTCATCCGACGCTTGAAGGGGCTTTGGGCGACTTGCTCATTCCCAGCAATGCCGATGTCACCGTACTTGCCGACTGGACGCCACGTAGCGAACGCCACACCCAAACCTAGTGAGGTTATCATGTCTCTCTATCAGGAATTGCTTGGCCCAAAATACCTGCAGCTTCCCCCCGTGGTGCAGCAGATGCACGAGGTGAATGGGGAGGTTCACGCCGCCGGCACCGGCAGCATCGATCGTGGCAGTCATCCGCTGAGCCGGCTGCTCGCCTCGTTGCTGGGAATGCCTAAGCCCGGCACGTGGATGCCGGTGCACATCACCTTCCGGCGAGACGAGGAGGGCGAATGGCTGATCCGCGACTATGACGGCCAGGTCCTGACCACCCATCAGGGGGCCGGTGAGGGCGCCGATGCCGGCATGCTCCTGGAAGGGTTCGGCCCCGTCCGTCTTGTGATCGCCCTCGACATCGAGGACGACGCGCTGGCCTTCACGCTCAAGTCCGTGCGTCTTCTGGGCATGCCGCTGCCGCGTGCCCTGTGGCCACGGCTCCAGGCTTATGAATCGGAGGTCGACGGCTGGTACGTTTCCTATGTCGACATCGGCCTGCCGTTCATCGGCCGCCTGATCCGCTACTGCTGCCGGATCAAGCCGGTAACCGAATGAATGGCGTCGCTACTCGGCAAAGTGCACCGAGACATCGCCGATGCCTGGCACCGAAAAGTCGAACCGGTCTCCGGCGGACGGGAACAAGGTTTTCACCAGGCTGCCGGTCATGACGATCTCGCCCGCCCTCAGTTTGCCGCCACGCGCGCTGAGGTGATCGGCAAGCCATCTGATCGGCTCATAAGGATGCCCGAGCGCCGCGCTGCCGGGCCCGCTGTCGACCTCGGCGCCGTTGAGCGCCACGGTGCCAATCACGGAGGCCAGATCGGCCGGGGAAGGAACGAACTCACTCAGGACCACGCCGGCATTCCATGAATTGTCCGCCAGGACGGTGCGCAGGTCGAGGGTTGCATAGTCCGCGTTCCGGTCATCGATGAGTTCGAAGGACGCGCAGACACCGTCAACCGCGGAGGCGACATCGTCGCGACTGACCGTGGCGTCGAGATCGGCGCCCAGCCGCACCGCACTTTCGAATTCGATGCCAATCCTGCCGTGATCCGAAAGCGAGATTTCGACACCGCTTTTCGCAACGACCCCGTCAAGCACCACGCCGGCGATCGGCTGGTCGATGCCGCACATCTCCTGCATCGCCTTGGAGGTGAGACCGA
>JAJFHL010000386.1 GCA_021775615.1 Hyphomicrobiales bacterium | reverse complement strand
CTCCTGATATCCGATGTGCCGGGCGACGACCCGGCCACCATCGCCTCCGGCCCCACCGTCCCCGATCCGACCACCCGGGCCGACGCTCAAGCTGTGGTTGCCAGGCACGGCCTTGACCTGCCCGCATCGATCAACGCTTTCCTCGACAGCGAAGCCGCGGAAACCCCCAAGCCGGGCGATCCGCGGCTCGCGGGCGCCGTGACGAGAATAATCGCCGCGCCGAAGCTGTCGCTGGATGCGGCCGAAGCCATGGCGCGCTATTCGGGGCTCACCGTGCTGCAGCTGGGCGACGCGATCGAAGGCGAAAGCCGCGATGTGGCGGCCGAACACGCCCGTCTCGCCATGCAGATCGCCGCCGGTGAGCACGAGGTCAAACCTCCAGCCATCTTACTGTCAGGCGGCGAGACCACCGTCACCATCGCCGGCAACGGGCGCGGCGGCCCTAATGCGGAGTACGCTCTGGCGCTCGCAATCGTGCTCGGCGGCCATGCCGGCATTCACGCCATCGCCTGCGACACCGACGGCATAGACGGCTCCGAAGACAACGCCGGCGCCATCATTGCACCGGACACGCTGATGCGCGCCGAGGCCAAGGATCTCGATGCCTGGGGACATCTGCAGAAGAATGACGCCTACGGCTTCTTTGAAGCGCTCGGCGATCTGGTGATGACCGGGCCAACACTCACCAACGTCAACGATTTCCGGGCGATCCTGATTGAGTGACCGCGCCGGGCGGCGAATGGACATGCAGGCTCTGAGCCCGCATGTGTGCGTGACGGTTTCGAACACAATCTGTGCGCTCGCGGGCAAAACAGAGTTTCGCCGCTCCGGCGCAGGCCGGAGCCCACTCGCATCAGCCCCGGGCACGTCGCTTCGGTTCAAGCCATTTGCGGGCCGACACTTTTGGCTCTCTCGTGCGGAAAACGAGGCTGCAAAGCGAGTAGGCTCCCGCTTTCGCGGGAGCGACGCATGATGCAAGGCAAAGCGGGTTGCTCACACGCTCATTTGCGGGAATGACGGCAGAGGAGAGACGGTCTCCTACCCGATCACCCGCAGTTCCGCCTCGACCCCGTGGACGCAGCAGCTCTCGCCCATATCGGTCTTGTCGCCCGGGTTCAGCACGTTGATGTTGGCCGACGACTGCTCGTGCAGGCTGGGCCACTGCCCCTTGTAGACGAGCAGGCTTCCGGGCGTCACATCCGTGGTGATCTTGGCCGTCAGAGCCAGTTTTCCCTGATCGTTGGCGAGTTCGATCGGCGTTCCGTCGGCGATCCCGTCCGTGGTTGCGTCCTGCGGATGGATGAAGCACACGGCCCCTTCCATCTGTTCGCGCACCTTGGGGTCATTGGCATAGCTGGAGTTCATGGTCCATTTGGTGGCCGGCGACAGGACCCGGTAGCGCCCGGCATCGGCCGCTCCGTCCGCATGGGGCAGGGGCACCCGTGAATGCCCGTCGGCCTCGGCCCTTGCGCTGGCGATCTCGATCTTGCCGCTGGGTGTCTGGAACGTCATGTCGGCGAACTGGATTTGGGTCTCGTCATAGACCCGCACCGTGCCCGCCTGCTTGAGGTCCTCGAAGGAGAGCGGTTTGGCCACCTGGTCCAGCACCCGGTCGATGATCTCGCGGTCGGTCTCGGCAAATTCGGGATCGTTGTAGCCCATCGCCCGGGCGAGGCCCCGGAAGATGTCCTGGTTCGGGCGCGCCTCACCCGGCGGCTCAATGGCCTTGGCGACGGCCGAAACCGTGTAGTTGAAATAGGGGAACATCAGGTCGTCGGCCTCCAGGAAGCTCGCCGCCGGCAGCACATAATCCGCATAGGCCGTGGTGTCGGTCTCGAACAGTTCGATGCAGACCGTGAAGAGATCTTCGCGGGCGAGCCCTTCGCGCAGGCGGTTCTGCTCCGGGCTCGACGCCATGATGTTGTTGTTCCAGCAGATGATCGCCGAAGATTGCGCCGCGTCGAGCAGCGCATCGGCAAGGTCCATATGGCTGATTGCCGGGCGGCGGCTTGTTGCCAGTTGCGGCGCCGACACAAAGCCGGTCTTGACGCCGCGTGCGCCGGCGCCGTTGAGGAACGAGATGCCCGCGCCGGGCTTGCCGGCATTTCCGGTCGCCGCCCACAACATCGCGCAGGCGCGAAACGCGTTTCCGCCCATCTTCTGGCGCTGCATGCCCTGGCCGAGCCACATCAAGGAAGGTCCCTTGGCATAGGCGAGCGCCGCGCGTTCGATGAGCTCCGGCGCCAGGCCGGTCAGCCCGGCGGTGCGCTCGAGCGTCGCCGCTTCCACCGCATCGGCAACTTCGTCCCATCCGACGACATTGGCCTCGATGAAGGCGTGGTCGACAAGGCCGTTCATGAGCGCCACATGCGCCATGCCGAAGGCGAGCGCGCCGTCGCTGCCCGGATTGAGCTGCAAATGCAGGTCGGCGTCTTTCGCGGTCTCATGGGCGATCGGGTCGACCACGATCACCTGAGCCCCGGAGTCCGGCAGCCAGTGCTTGTGGAAGTGCGGCGCCGAGGCGGACGGATTGGCGCCCCACACCAGGATGCAGTCCGCGTCCTTGGCGGTGGCCGGGTCGAAGCCATGGGCGCTGTTGCCGATCACGTAGGTCAGGCCGACATGGCCGGCATTGTTGCACACCGTGTCAGGGTCGACTTCGGTGGCGCCGAGCCGGTTGAAGAAGCGGTCGGGGAAGTGGCCGGCGATGGTCGAACAGGTGCCGGTATAATGGGTGTTGAGGATCCGGTCGGCCCCCTTCGACGCCGCGATGTCGTTGAGCTGCCCCGCAATATCGGCGAAGGCCTCATCCCAGCTCACCGGCTCGAACCGGCCTTCACCCTTGGGGCCGACCCGCTTCAAGGGCGTCTTGAGCCGCACATCCGGGTCGCGCCACACTCCATTGTAGGCGAGCGCGCACTTGCCGCACAGGCTGCCCCGGCTGACCGCGTGGTCATGGTCGCCGACAACCCGGTGGACCGAGCCATCCTGGTTTTTGAGCACGGTAATCCCGCAGGAATCGTAGCAATCGCGGGTGCAGGTGGTCTTGATCTCGATGAAGTCTTCGCGTGCCATGGTGTGGTCCTCAAATGATCGGCCGGTGTGTCGGCACCGGCGAATGTTCATTCCCCGGCCTTGAGCCGGGGTCCAGGGCGATGATGCACGGCCGTGCAATACGCCCCTTGGTCCCGCATCACGGGCGGGACACGATCCTTTCATTGTGATCAGCAGAAATACAGCCCTGAACGCAAGGGCCAATCTATTGTGGTGGGCAATGACCACTCTTCGAGAGTGCGTGCCCGTTACATCATACTGTCTTTGCCCGACTTGATCGGGCAATCCAGTAGCCTCAAGGCGGTGTCAGGTGTTCGGCCTTGCATAGCTCCGACAGCCCGGCGGCTACTGGGTCCCCCGGTCAAGCCGGGGGAAGACAAGAAATTCGGTCTGCAACGCTGTTGCGAAAGAACTCGTTCAGTCCGCCCGAACCGTGCTCTCCTGTTCGCCGAGCCCGTCGATGCCGAGGCGCATCACGTCGCCTTCC
>JAJFHL010000385.1 GCA_021775615.1 Hyphomicrobiales bacterium | reverse complement strand
GCAGATGGCTTCTATGAACGGGTCGGGCTCGACGGTGATTTCGCCCAGGTGCCGGTTGCCGGCGACGCGGCGCAGGGCCTCGATCATCTCGGCAACGGTGACGGTCAACGAGGGCAGGCTCACGGCTCGGTCCGATCCGAGTGCAGCGCCCGGCAGTTCGTGCAGATGCAGAATGCCTTCGACGATGGAGCGGTAGCCGAGCGCCGGCATGACGGTGTCAAGTCCGACGGGCAGCACGTAGTCCTCGCCGTTAAGCGGTTCGCGGAAGACCGCGCTGGCGAAGCCTGAAGCGGCGGCGTTGGGTTTGCCGGGGCGGATGATAACGGTCGGCAGGCGTGCGCTGCGGCCATCGAAGAAGCCCTTGCGCGTGTAGTCGTTTATGAGCTGTTCGCAGATCGCCTTGGTGACGCCGTAGGTGGTCTGCGGGGTCTGCTTTGTGGCGTCACCAACGCTTTCCGGCATGCCGTCGCCGCCGAACACCGCAATTGAGCTGGCAAAGACCAGGCGCGGCAAGCCCTCTCGTGCGCGCACCGCCTCCATGACATGGCGGCCGCCGTCGAGATTGACCCGCATGGCGAGGTCGAAATCCTTCTCGCCGCCGCCGGAGACCACGGAGGCCAGGTGAAAGACCGAGATATCGTCCCGGTCGATGAGGCCCGCGACCGTGTCGCCGTCGGAGATATCGCCGGTAACGATATTGACCCGTGCGTCCCAGTCGCCAGGTGCGTCCGCCGGCGCAACATGGTCGAACAGCAAGATGTCATCGACCGGCTCCGCTTGGCCGGACGGTCCGGTCAGCGCGCCTTTTTCCAGAATGCGGCGGGCCAGTCTCTGCCCGAGGAACCCGAGGCCGCCGGTGATAACCACTTTCATGTCCGTCTCCTCCGCGAGGCTGCATAGATTACGCCCAGAAAGGCGAAGGCGAGAAGTCCCGAGCCGGTCATGGATATCACCATCGGCAGGCGGCTGCCGTCATGCAGCGCGCCGACAACGATGGTTGCAAGCGCTCCGAAACCAAGCTGGAAGAAGCCGGAGAGCCCGGCGCCGGCGCCGGTGAATTCGGGGCGCACCGAGATGGCGCCAGCCGTGGCGCTTGGAATGTTGAGCCCGTTCGAGATGGCGACCAGCCCCATGGGCAGGAAGATCGCGTAGGGCTCGCGAATGTCGAGCACCGTGAAGGCGATCAGGACGGCAAGCCCGCCAAGGGCGATCAGGGTGCCTGACGTGACCATGCGGTCGACGCCGGCGCGCTGGGCAAAGCGGCCGGAAAGAAAATTCCCGAACATGTAACCGAGCGACACCATGATGAAGTAAAAGCCGTATTGAGCCGGCGTGCCGCCCATGACCTCGGTGGTGATATAAGGAGCGCCGGCCAGGAACGAGAAGAAGATGCACGATCCGAAGGCGGAGTTGAAGGCGTAGCCGAGGAACAGCGGCTCGCGCAGGAGTGTGCCGCAATTCCTGGCCAGCCTTGCAAATCCGGCGGAAACCGCACGTTCGTGGTTGGTTTCCGGCAGCTGGTTCCAGGCGAAGGCGAGGAGCAATACGCCGAGCACGGTCACCACGTAGAACCCCGACTGCCAGCCGGCCCACTGGTCGAGCACTCCACCGACAGCGGGCGACAGCATCGGCGCCACGACCATGGCCATGGTGACATAACCGATCATGCTGGCCGCCTTGTCGCGCTCATAGACATCGCGGACGATGGCGCGGGCGAGCACGATACCGGCGCAACCGCCGGCGGCCTGGAAGATGCGGCCGACAATAAGCTGATCGATGGTGCCGGCGAAGACGCAGGCGATGCTGGAGGCGATGTAGACGACCATGCCGGCGAGAAACACCGGCCGGCGACCGAAACGGTCAGAGAACGGCCCGAGGAAGAGCTGCGAGACGGCAAGGGATGCGAGATAGAAGGTGAGGGTCAGCTGAACTGTCGCGTAGTCCGTGGCGAAGGTCGCCTGAAGCCCCGGCATTGAGGGGATGAATATGTTGAGCGCGATCGGTCCGATGGCCGACATGGCGATCAGAATGAAAAGGCCTGGACGTGCGGGATGATCTGCGACGCGGCTCCCGATACTCATGGCAGTTTCATTAACGGCAATTCGGCCGGTTGTCACCGTAGGATGGTGGGCAATTTAAAATGCGACAGGGACCTGAACGAACCATTCGGGGCTTTCCTGCCGCCGTTCAGATCATCATCAGCGGCGTCGGGCCGGTGGGCGCGGGAAAGGCCGCGTCGAGCAGATCCAGGTCACCCTGGTCGAGAACCAGGTCCGCAGCGGCTGCATTGGCGTGCAGATGGTCGAGGCTGGATGCCTTTGGAATTGCGATCATCCCGTCATGTCTGAGAATCCAGGCGAGCGCGATGGCGGCAGGTTCGACGTCGTGCCGTTCGGCTGTGGCGGTGACGGCGGGTTCGTACAGAACAGCCCCTTCGCCGAGCGGCGTGTAGGCCATCAAGGCGACTTCGGCGTTCCGGCAACCGGCGATCAGATCCCACTCGATGCCACGTTCGCCGAGGTGATAGAGCACCTGATTTGCGGCGCAGGATTGCGGCCGCGAAACACCGTGCACCTCTTCCATGTCGCTGGTGTCGAAATTGCTCACGCCCCAATAGCGGATCTTACCGTCCGCCTTGAGCTGCTCAAAGGCCTCGACGGTTTCGGCCAGCGGATGACGCCCGCGCCAATGCAACAGATAAAGATCGATGCGGTCGGTCCGCAGGCGGCCGAGACTGCGCTCGCAGGCTGCAATGGCGCCGTCCCGCGAGGCGTTGTGAGGAAGGACCTTGGAAACAACAAAGGCGTCGTCGCGGCGGCCTTCGATGGCATCGGCCACAACCTCTTCGGCGCTGCCGTCGCCATACATTTCCGCGGTGTCGATCAGCGTCATGCCGAGGTCGAGACCGGCCCTGAGCGCATCGGCCTCGCGGCCACCGTAGCCCGCGCGCTCCCCCATCCGCCAGGTGCCGAGGCCAAGGGCGGGCACCTGTTCGCCGCCGGCAAGCGTGACCATACGCATGCCTAGAGCTCCTTCGATGAATTCGGAGCCACTTTGACCGGGTTGACTTGCCGCGCCTTGCCGGTGGTACTGATTTGGTCCATCAAAGTGACTCCGAATTCATCGAAGGGGCGCTAGCCTCCTTATTGCCATCCCGGCATGATTTGAACGCTATCACACCGCGGCGGACTTGATGGAGATCAATACGCGCAAGCGGGCGGTGGATATTGTCCGCGCCAGTCGTATGATCGGTACCATGTCATGAAAGCGATGGTTCTCAATCGACCGGGAGAGGCCCTGGAATATGTCGACCGGCCCCGTCCCCGGGCGGGTGCCGGACAGGTCGTGGTCGAGGTGTCCGCCTGTGGCGTGTGCCGCACGGATCTTCATGTGGTGGACGGCGATCTCACGGAACCGAAACTCCCGATCGTTCCGGGACATGAAATCGTTGGTCGGGTGGCTGAGACGGGTGAGGGCGTCGCTGGTTTTTCACAGGGCCAGCGGGTCGGGGTGCCGTGGCTCGGGCACACGTGCGGGATATGTCCCTATTGCAGGCGCGGCGATGAGAACCTTTGCGACGAGCCCGGGTTCACCGGCTATCAGATCGATGGCGGTTATGCAGACTATACGGTCGCCGATGCCGCATATTGCTTTTCGGTGCCCGGCGACATGCGGGATGCGGAAACCGCCCCGCTGCTGTGTGCCGGCCTCATCGGTCACCGTTCGCTCAAAATGGCCGGCACTGGCGAGCGGCTCGGCATCTACGGCTTCGGTGCGGCCGCCCATATCGTCACGCAGGTCGCCCGCCATCAGGGCTGGCGGGTTTTTGCATTCACGCGGGCCGGCGATCACCGCGCGCAGGATTTCGCCCGTGGGCTTGGCGCCGAATGGGCCGGGCCGTCGGATGTGCCGCCGCCGTTTGAACTCGATGCCGCGATCATCTTCGCGCCGGCCGGGCCGCTGGTGCCGGCAGCGCTCAGAGCGGTACGCAAGGGCGGGACAGTGGTGTGCGGCGGCATCCACATGAGCGACATACCGTCGTTCCCCTACGATGTCCTTTGGGGCGAGAGAACGGTCAAATCAGTTGCCAATCTAACACGCGCCGACGCGCAGGAATTTCTCTCCCTGGCGCCTCAGGTTCCGGTGCGCACGCATGTGGAAACTTTGCCCTTGAGTGCAGCCAACGAAGCGCTAAGACGCTTGCGCGACGGTGACGTGACGGGCGCGCTGGTTCTGGAGCCGGGAGCATGAAGGCGAAGAAGAAGTCCGAGCCGGCGGAAGTCTTCCGGGCGGAAGGTGTAACCAAGATCTATCGCACCGGCGATGTCGAGGTGCATGCGCTGCGCGGTGTCGACATGGCGCTCTATGCGGGGGAACTGGCGGTTCTGCTCGGGCCTTCGGGCAGCGGCAAATCCACCCTGCTCAACATACTGGGCGGTCTCGATACCGCATCGGGAGGGCAGGTCCTGTTCCGTGGCGAAGAGCTGACCGCGCTCAGTGAGAGCGCCCTGACACTCTACCGGCGGCACAATGTGGGCTTCGTCTTCCAGTTCTACAACCTGATCTCAAGCCTCACCGCGCGCGAAAACGTGGCGCTCGTAACCGAGATCGCGGAAAACCCGATGCGCCCGGAGGAGGCGCTCGACCTGGTCGGCCTCACCGAACGCATGGATCACTTCCCGGCCCAGCTGTCGGGCGGCGAGCAGCAGCGCGTGGCGATTGCCAGGGCCATCGCAAAGCGGCCTGAAGTGCTTTTATGCGATGAGCCCACCGGGGCGCTCGACAGCAAGATCGGGATCATCGTGCTGGAGGCCCTGACTGCGGTCAACGAGGAGCTTGGCACCACGACCGCCATCATCACCCATAATGCTGCGATCCGGGAAATCGCCCATCGTGTGTTCTATTTCGCCGATGGCCGCATCGCATCCACCCATGTCAACGACCGGCGTCTCAAGCCGGGCGATGTCACCTGGTGAACGGCATGCTGGCACTGGACAGGAAAATGCTGCGCGATCTGAGGGCCATGTGGAGCCAGGCACTGGCTATCGCCCTGGTGCTGGCGGCGGGCGTCGCCACGCTGATCCTCGCGGTCGGCGCCTATCGCTCGCTCGACGAGACCCGAACCGCCTATTATGAGCGCTACCGGTTCGCCCATGTGTTCGCCAGCGCCACCCGGGCGCCGCGCGGGCTGATTGAGCGGATTCGCGAAATCCCGGGCGTCGCGGCGGCGGAAGCGCGCATCCAGGAGTTTGCGCTTCTCGACATCGACGGTTTCGCCCTGCCGGCCAACGGCCTTGTCGTGTCGCTGCCGGCACACGGGTCCGCACAGGTCAACAAACTGTTCATCCGGTCCGGCCGGCTGCCGCAGAACGGCGAGACCGCTGCGGTCGCCATCAACGAAGACTTCGCCACGGCGCACGGCTTCCGTGTCGGCTCGCAGTTCCAGGCGATCCTGCACGGCCGCAAGCGACGCCTGAACGTGGTCGGCATCGCGCTTTCGCCCGAGTTCATCTATGCCACGGGGCCCGGCGACTTCGTGCCGGACGATCGCCGCTTCGGCATCTTGTGGATGAACGAGGCGGTGGTCGAGGCCAGCTACAACCTCGAGAACGCCTTCAATTCGGTGTCTTTGCTGCTGCGCCGTGATGCATCCGAGCCGGATGTGATCAAGCACCTCGACACGTTGCTCGCCCGATATGGCGGAACCGCGTCCTACGGCCGCAAGGACCAGTTCTCACACGCCTTCCTCGATGCGGAACTCCAGCAACTGTCGGCCATGAGCCGAATCCTGCCGCCGATCTTCCTGGTGGTGACGGTTTTCCTGATCAACATGATCCTGACCCGACTGATTGCCCTTGAACGCGAACAGATCGGGCTGCTCAAGGCGCTTGGATACCGGTCCACCGCCATCGCCATGCACTACATCAAGCTGGTCATCGTGATTGCGGTACTGGGTGTCGCTATAGGCTTTGTGCTCGGCACCTGGCTGGGCGATCTCCTGACGCGCATGTATGGCGACTTCTTTCACTTTCCGTTCCTGGTGTTTCAGCGCAGCGCCGACATTTACGTCGCTTCGGCGGCGATTTCGGTGGCTGCCGCCGTGCTTGGTGCGGCGCGGGCGGCCTGGCAGACCCTGACCCTGTCGCCCGCGGTCGCGATGCAGCCACCGGCACCGGCCCGCTACCGCCAGCTCCTGCGGCGGCGTTCCGCTCTGCTCCGGCATATCTCGCAGCTCACCGTCATGGTGTTGCGCCACATCATCCGTTCGCCGCTCCGCGCCGGCGTGACCACACTGGGCATTTCGCTCTCGGTCGCGGTGCTCGTCACCTCGCTGTTCCCGGTCAACTCGGTCAATTTCATGATCGACGCAACGTTCTTCCAGAGCGACCGGCAGGACGCCACCTTTACGTTCGGTGACGAGCGGCCCCCCCGGGTGCTGCAGGATGTCGCCCGCCTGCCCGGCGTTCTGTCGGCTGAACCTTTCCGCACCGTGTCCGTGCGTATGCGGCAGGGACAGTTCGAGCGCCGCACTCAAATCGTCGGCCGGCCACCCGGCACTGACCTGAGCCAGGTGCTGGGCCAGAACGTGACACCGGTATTTCTGCTCGGAGCCGACTTCAGCCAGATCCTGGATCAGAGCCTGACACAGATATCCCTGCCGGAGAGCGGACTGGCGCTGACGGAGAAACTGGCTCAGCTGTTGCAGGTCCGGCAGGGCGATCTGGTGACCGTTGAGGTTCTCGAAGGGCACCGGGCCGTGGTTGAGGTGCCGGTCACAGTGATCTTCAAGAGCTTCATTGGTCTGGCTGCCTATATGGAGATGCAGGCGCTCAGCGACCTGCTCGACGAGGGGCCGAATGTGAGCGGCGTGCATGTCGCGGTCGACAAACGTTACGAGGCGGACCTCTATGAGGTGATCAAGAACACACCGGCCCTGAGCGCCATCGGCCTGCAAAAAGTCTCGCTCGAGAAATTCCGCGCCACCATGGCGGAAAACATCGTCTTCATGACCCTTGTCTACACATCGCTGGGCATGCTGATCGCGTTTGGCGTGGCCTATAACAGCGCCCGCATTCAGTTGTCGGAGCGCGGGCGTGAACTCGCGAGCCTGCGCGTGCTCGGCTTCACCAGGGCAGAGGTGGGGCGGATCCTGATCGTGGAACTGGCGATTTTCACGATTGCCGGGATCCCGCTCGGCTGGCTCATCGGCTACGGTTTCGCCTGGATTTTGATCCAGGGTTTCGAAAGCGAACTCTACCGCGTGCCGTTCGTGATCGAACGCTCGACTTTTGCCCTGGCGGCGCTGGTCATCCTTGCCGCCGTGACAGTGTCGATGCTGATCGTGCGTCGGCGTGTCAACAATCTCGATCTCATCGAAGTTCTCAAGACCCGGGAGTGACATCCATGGCGATATGGATAAAGCGTGCTTTGCTGGCGGTGGTTGCCGTGATGATCGTCGGCGGGCTGGTCTATGCGCTGAGGCCACTGCCGATACCGGTGGATACGGCGGTAATCGGCACCGGACCTTTGGAGGTCACGGTCGACGAAGAAGGCGTCACCCGAATCCGCGAGGTCTACATGGTTTCTGCTCCCGTTGCAGGCAAGGTGCTTCGCTCGCCCCGCGAAGTGGGTGACGAGGTGAGTGCTGGCGAAACGGTGATCGCCATCATCCAGCCGGGGGAGCCGTCCTTCCTCGACGCGCGCACGCGCCTTGAGCTCAGTGCCGCGGTGGCCGCATCTCAGGCCGCCGTTGCCCTGGCCGAAGCGCAGGTTCGGCGTGCGCAGTCTGAACTGGTCTATGCGGAGGCGGAGCTGCACCGGGCGGTGCAACTGCGCGAGACACAGACAATTTCCGAACAGAGGCTCGAAAAAGCGCGGCTCGATGTCGAGACCGGGAAGGCGGCGGTTGCCAGCGAGCAGGCAACATTGGAGCTTCGCCGGCGCGAGCTCGAAAGCGCGAGGGCCCGGCTGATCGGCCCGGAATCCGTACAGAGCCACCCGGACGATCCGGAAGACTGCTGCGTGCGGGTCACCGCACCCGTCGACGGCCGCGTACTGAAGATTATTCATGAAAGTGAGCAACGGGTGGGAGCCGGCGAACCGCTGCTGGAGATCGGTGATCCGGGCGACCTTGAAGTCGTAGCCGAACTTTTGTCGTCGGATGCGGTCCGGATTGAGGATGGCGCCACGGCCTATATCGAAAATTGGGGCGGAACCGATGTGTTGAAGGCCCAGGTCAAGTATGTCGAGCCCGCCGGCTTCGAAAAGGTGTCGGCGCTTGGCATTGAGGAACAGCGGGTCAACACGGTCCTGGAGTTCACAGGATCGCCCGAGAAATGGCGGCAGATGGGACACGACTTCCGGGTCTTCGTGCGGATCGTGACCTGGTCATCCGACAATGTGCTGAAAGTGCCGATCAGCGCCCTGTTCAGGCAGGGCGCGGACTGGGCCGTGTTCGTGTCGAGCGATGACGTGGCACGGCTGACAACCGTCAGGGTGGGTCATCGCAATACCCGGTTTGCAGAGGTGGTGAGCGGGCTTGCCGAGGGTGACCGGGTCGTTCTGCACCCCAGCGACCGTGTCGCCGACGAGGTCCGCATCGTCGAGCGCGACGGCGGCTGAATGAAACGCTTTAGGTCATGGACTCATAAATGGCGCACATTCTGTTTGGTCAGGAGGGTTCGAATGCTGGAAAACAAGCGCAAGATCATGCTTTGCGCCTTATCGAGCATTGTTTGCCTGCAGGCGGGCCCTCCTGGCCAAACCCTTCGGGCGCGTCGGATGTGCGCCGCGCGGGCGTTGCAAAGGTTTGAAAACCGGAAGGTTTCCGGCACCTTTGCGCCTGCTCGCGACGCAAATCCGTCAGCGCAGAATGCGTGCCATTTATGAGTTCATGACCTAGTGCGACATC
>JAJFHL010000384.1 GCA_021775615.1 Hyphomicrobiales bacterium | reverse complement strand
GTCGCCGAGTCGCGCCGCCTCGGCGTCAAGATGACCCTGGTCGAAGCCGGCGGATACACCAACCTCAACAAGCAGATCTCGCAGATCGAGGATTGTGTTGAGCGCGGCGCCGAGGCGGTCGTCATCGGCGCCATCTCGTTCGACGGCCTGAACAAGCTGGTCGAGGAAGTGCGTGGCAAGGGCATTCCGGTGATTGATGTGATCAACGGCATGTCGTCCGACAAGCTGTCGGCCAAGTCCCTGGTCTCGTTCGGCGAAATGGGCGCCAACGCGGGCGAATACATCGCCAAGCTGCATCCCGCCGGATCCGGCAAGGTCAAGGTCGCCTGGTTCCCGGGCCCTCCGGGCGCGGGCTGGGTGGAAGCCGGCAACACCGGTTTCATCAACGCCATCAAGGGCTCCGACGTTGAAGTGGTCGATACCAAATATGGCGACACCGGCAAGGAAGTTCAGCTCAAGCTTGTGGAAGACACGCTCGAAGCCTATCCGGACATCCAGTACATCGTCGGCACTTCACCAACCACGGAAGCGGCGGTGCAATTGCTGCGCGACCGCGGCATGTCCGACAAGATCAAAGTGGTCGCCTACTATTTCACGCCTGGTGTCTACAACAACATCAAGCGTGGACGCGTCATGGCGGCACCGACGGATTCGACGGTCATCCAGGGCCGTGTCGCCATCGACCAGGCGGTGCGCATTCTGGAAGGCAAGGAGCATCACAAGCACGTCGGGCCGGCGCTTTATGTGATCGATTCCAACAATGTCGAGACCTTCCACTACGAGTCCTCCCTCGCACCGGCCGACTTCAAGCCGGTGTTCACTGTCGACTGAGCGGCACCCGGCATCAACATGCCTGAGGTGACCCGCGATGCGGCAACACAAGGCAGCCCGGCGGATCCATCCGCCGGGTCGCCGACCCTTCTCGAGATGGAGGGGGTATCGAAACGCTTTCCCGGCGTCGAGGCGCTGACTGCCGTCGATTTCGACCTGAAGGCCGGCGAAGTGCACGTTCTGTTCGGCGAAAACGGGGCCGGCAAATCGACGCTGATCTCCCTGATCGCCGGCGCCGAGCGCCCGACATCGGGCCGTTTCCTGCTCAATGGCGAGCCGGTCGACCTGCGCTCGGTGCAGGACGCCCGGCACCAGGGCATCAGCGCGGTGTTCCAGGAATTTTCCCTGGTGCCGCAGCTGACAGTGGAAGAAAACCTCTTTCTCGGCGCCGAACTGACCTCGGGCGGCTTTCTCGACAAGGGCGCGCTGCACCGCCGCGCCCAGGACATTATCGACCGCCTCAATTTCCCGCTCAAACCGCAGCAGCGCGTCGCCTATCTGTCGCGCGCCGAACAACAGATGGTGGAGATCGCCAAGGCGTTTCGCTCCGAGCCCTCGGTGCTGATCTTCGACGAGCCGACCGCGTCGCTCACCGAGCGCGAAACCGACCGGCTCTTCGCCCTGATCGAGCAGGCCAAGGCGGATGGTGTCGGGATCATCTATATCACCCACCGGATGGGCGAGATCAAACGCATCGCCGACCGCATCACCGTGCTGCGCGACGGCCACAAGATTGCAACGCTGGATGTCGCCGACGCTTCCGAAGACAAGCTGGTCGAGCTGATGACCGGGCGCGTCATCGACCAGATCTTCCCGGACATCGCTTTCGATCCAGGCGAAACCATCCTTTCGGTCGAACACCTGACGCTCGAAAGCGATGTTGTACGCGATGTGTCGATGCATGTGCGCACCGGCGAGATCGTCGGCATTGCCGGGCTTATCGGCTCGGGCAAGTCGGAGATCGGCCGCGCCTGCTTCGGCGCCGAGGCGATTTCCGAGGGCCGCATCAGGTTCGACGGTGAGAACGTCACCGGCGAAAGCATCAAGCAGATGCTGCGCCGCGGCCTGTTCTACATTCCGTCGGACCGGCGCGACGAAGGTCTGCTCATGGTACGCGGCGCGCGCGAGAACATCGCCCTGCCATCGCTTGACCGATCCGACTTTTCGTCCATGCTGTTCCTCAGACGCGGCGCCGAACGCGCGCGCACGCGTACGCTCGCCGAGCGGGTTGAGTTGCGACCGATGAATCTGGAGCGCGACCTCGATCACTTCTCCGGCGGCAACCAGCAGAAGGTGCTGATCGCCAAGGCGTTGACCCGCGACGTGAAGCTGTTCATCTTCGACGAGCCGACGGTGGGCGTCGATGTCGGCACACGGGTCGCCATTTACGGCTTCATCAAGGAACTGAGCGAGGCGGGAGCCGGCATATTGCTGATCTCCTCCGACCTGCCGGAAATCCTGCACCTCACCAACCGGGCCTATGTGATGTATCGCGGTGAACTGCGCGCCGAGCTTGAAGGCGACGCGATCACGCAGGACACCGTGCTCAGCCACTTCTTCGAAAGGGAGGCCGCGTGATGGACGACACTCCCGAAACCACGAAGCAGACTTCGCGCACCGCGAAGGAATGGCTGCAACTCGCCTTCGTGCGGCTCGGCGTTCTGCCCTTCCTCCTGGTTCTGTGCCTCATCGTCTTCTCCATGATGTCGGACAATTTCCTGACCGGACGCAACCTCATGAACGTGCTGCGGCAGTCGAGCTATCTGGCCATGGTCGCCATGGGCCAGATGCTGGCGCTGCTCACCGGAGGGTTCGATCTTTCCGTCGGTACCATTTTGGCGCTCACCTCCGTGGTCGGCGCGATGACCATGGCGGCCGCCGCGACCGCCATGCCGGACATGATCTGGCTCGCCATCATTCTCGGCATGCTGGGCGGGTTCGCCGCCGGTATTTCGATCAGCATCGTCAACGGTATCGGGGTCTCGATCTTCAACGTCTCGCCCTTCATGATGACACTGGGAATGGCGTCGGTCGGCTTCGGCGTCGCCCTGTCGCTGACCGGCGGGGTCCCGGTCTACGGCATGCCCGATGCCTTCGGATCGACATTCGGCTTCGGCCGCCTGTTCGGCATACCCGCTCCCATCTATGTCACCGCGGGCCTGCTCGCCATCATGTATGTGGTTTTGAACTGGACCCGGCTTGGGCGCTATCTCTACGCCATCGGCGGCAACCTCAAGGCATCGCGCCTGTCCGGCATCAACACGCGCCTGCATCTGTTTCTCGCCTACGTATTGTGCGGCGCGCTGGCGACCATCGCCGGCCTGATGCTGACCGCCAGGCTCGAAACCGGCGAGGCCAATATCGGCGCCGCCATGCCGCTTGAATCCATCGCCGCCTGCGTCATTGCAGGGGTCAGCCTGCGCGGCGGTGTCGGGCGGGTCGGCGCGGTGGTGCTCGGCGCCGTGTTCATCGGGCTGGTGCAGAACGGCATGAACCTGGCGCGCATCGATTCCTACATGCAGACGGTGGTGATCGGCGTCCTCCTGATCCTCGCCGTTGTCGCCGATCAGGTGCGCCAGCGCCTTATCGCCCAGATACAGGATTGAAGGCATGTTGCGGTCGGCATCGATAGGGCTTGGATGGTGGTCGGACGAACTGGCCGGCGCGGTGCAGGGCAAGTCCGACAAGCTCAACATCGTCTCGTGCTATTCGCGCTCTCGCGACAAGCGGGCAGCGTTTGCGAACAAGTTTTCGACCGGCCAGCATGGCTCCTACGAAGAGATCCTGAGCGATGAAAACATCGACGCAGTCATCGTGACGACGCCGCACTCGCTCCATGAGACCCATGTGCGCCAGGCCGCTGCCGCCGGCAAGCACGTCTTCGTCGAGAAACCGTTTACCCTCACGGCGGAGAGCGGGCGCGCAGCCGCCGAGGCCTGCCATGCCGCAGGGGTCACGCTTGCGGTCGGCCATAATCGCCGGTTTTCCGCCGCCGCGCAGCTGTTCAGGCAGATGCTGGACGGCGGTGAATTCGGCACGCTGATGCATATCGAGACCAATTTCTCTGCCCCTTCGGCGACAAACTGGACCGAAGACCACTGGCGGGCGAACAGGCAGGAAAGCCCCGCAGGCGGGCTCGCCGGGCTCGGCATCCACATGATCGATCTCGTGATTTCGCTTGGCGGCGAGATCACCGCCACCACCGCCTTCGCCAAGCGCCGGGCGCTGAGCCTCGATGTGGAAGACACGACCAGCGCCCTGTTCGAGCTTGCCTCGGGCGCCACCGGCTATCTCGGCACCATGTGCGCGGCCCCCTACACCGCCACCTGTAACATCTACGGATCGGCGGCCAATGCCTTTGCCTCGGTGGACGCAAACGAAGTTCTGGTGCAGCCGCTGGGCGGACAGAAGGAGGCGCGGGCGCTCGACCCGGTCGACACGTTGCGCGCCGAGCTGGAAGAATTCGCCGATGCCTGCGCCGGCAAGGGCGCCTATCGGGTCACGCCCGACGAGGCGGTGCACGGAATTGCCGTCATGCAGGCGGTGACGGCGTCGGCGGCCTTGAACGGCACGCCGCAGAAAGTGGAGCGCGCATGAGCAAGCACAGGACAGGAAAGGATCGGGGAACATGGTAGCCATCAACTGCGACATGGGCGAGAGCTACGGCCTCTATTCGATGGGCGACGACAAGGCGATGATGCCACTGATTTCGCTGGCCAATGTGGCCTGCGGGTTTCACGGCTCCGACCCAAATCACATGCATGACACGGTCAGGCTCGCCAAGGCGTCCAATGTCAAGGTCGGCGCACACCCCTCCCTGCCCGACCTGCAGGGCTTCGGGCGTCGCGAGATGAAGATGGAGCGCGAGGAACTGGCCAATATCCTGATCTATCAGATCGGCGCGCTGATGGGCTTTCTCAAGGCTGAAGACATGGAGCTCAATCACATCAAGCCGCATGGCGCGCTTTACGGCATGGCGTCGCGCGAGGAACATATCGCCCATGCGATCTGCGATGCGGCGGACATCTACAAGGTGCCGCTGCTCGGCATGGTCAACACGTTGCATGAGAAAGTCTATCAGGAGCGCGGACACACGTTCATCGCCGAATATTACGCCGATCTCTTCTACCGTGACGACGGCGGCCTAATCATTACGCGGCAGCACGATCCAGTGGATCCTGAAGAGGCCGGGATAAGGGCGCTCAGAGCAATCGAGGAAGGCAAAACCAAGGGGACCGGCGGCGGCGACGTGGTGGTGCGGGCGGACTGTATCTGCGTCCACTCCGACACGCCCAATGCGGTCGAGGTGGCCCATGCCGTCCGCGAGGCGGTGAAACCCTATCTGGCGGATGCCGCCTGAGACGGCGGTGAACCTGAAACACACGAGAAACCGAAAAGCGGGTGACATAAATGGCAAGCAAACAAATCCTCTCTCCACTGCCCGGAACCTTCTACCGCAGGTCGTCACCTGACCAGCCGCCCTACAAGGACAAGGGCGACAGTGTCGCCGAGGGCGACGTGATCGGCCTCGTCGAAGTGATGAAGTCGTTCAACGAAGTGAAGGCGGACACCGCCGGCACGGTTGTCGAGTTCCTCGTCGAAAACGAGGATCCGGTGATGGCCGGCCAGCCGCTCGTGGAACTGGACGGCTGATCAGGCGTCGCCCATGCCCATCACATCCCTCCTCATCGCCAATCGCGGCGAAATCGCGGTGCGCATCGTGCGCGCGGCGCGCGAGCTTGGCATCCGCACCGTGCAGGCGCACTCAGACGCGGATGCGGACATGCTGGCGGTGCGGCTGGCCGACGACGCGGTTTCGATCGGACCGCCGCATGCGGCGAAGTCCTATCTGAACATCGACGCCATCGTTGAAGCGGCCCGCGCCAAGGGTGTCGACGCGATCCATCCGGGCTACGGCTTTCTGGCCGAAAACGCCGACTTCGCCGATGCCATCGAAGCGGCGGGCATGATCTTTGTCGGTCCAAGCGGCAGCAATATCCGCCTGCTCGGCGATAAGGTCGCCGCCCGGCAGGCGGCGGACGCGGCCGGCGTGCCGACGGTTCCGGGCAGCGAAGGCCGCATCGACGATGTCGCCGCCGCTCGCGCAGTGGTCGACGAGATCGGTTACCCGGTTCTCGTCAAGGCGGCGGCCGGCGGCGGCGGGCGCGGTATCCGGGTGATCACCAGCGCCGAAGAATTCGATCGCCTGGTGCCGCAGGCGGCGGCCGAGGCCCAGGCGGCGTTCGGCGATGGCGGGCTCTATATCGAGAAACTCATCGCCCGGGCGCGCCATGTGGAAGTTCAGGTGCTGGGCGACGGCACCGATGTTGTGCACTGCTATGAGCGCGAATGCTCGTTGCAGAGGCGGCGGCAGAAGGTCTGGGAAGAAGCGCCGGCGGCGATGCTGGATGACGACATCCGCCAATCCCTCTGCGCGGCCGCGGTGGCGCTTGCCAAGTCGGTTGGCTATCGCGGCGCCGGCACCGCCGAATTCCTCTATGACGACGAAACCCGCGACTTTTACTTCATCGAGATGAACACCCGCATCCAGGTCGAGCACCCGGTGACCGAACTGGTGACCGGGATCGATCTGGTCCGCGAGATGATCCTGATCGCCGGCGGCGAACCCTTAAGGCTTGCCCAGGACGATATTGCGGTTTCGGGCCATGCCATCGAGTGCCGCATCAATGCCGAGGACCCCTATAACGACTTCATGCCGTTTCCAGGGACCGTCGCAGGGCTGACAGTGCCGGGCGGGCCGGGCGTGCGGTTCGATACGATGCTCTATCCCGGCTATGCGATCCCGCCGTTTTACGACTCGCTGCTCGGCAAGCTGATTGTCTGGGACGACAGCCGCGACGCCGCGCTCGCCCGCCTCGACGGCGCTTTGGCCGAGTTCGACGTGGAAGGCGTGACGACAACCGCCCCCTTGCACCAGGCCCTCGTCAGAGACGACGATGTGCGCGCGGGCGCGTTTCACACAAAATTTCTGGAACAGTGGCTCGAACGCGAACCGCTCGGTGAGGTCAAAAAGAGAGAGGTGGCCGGTTGATGAAAACACGATACTCCTTCGGTGGCGACGAACACATCTTCGTTGAAGTGGACGAAGAGATGTCGATGGAGGCCTTTTTCCGGAGCCTCTCGATGACCAACGCGGTGCGCGAGAGCAAGATCAGGGGCGTTACCGAGATCTGCCCGGCCAACGCCTCCTATCAGATCAAGTTCGACCCCGACCTGATCAGCCCGGACGACATGCTGGCCGAGCTGAAGCGGCTTGAGAGCTCAGCGGAACAGGCCGATTCCGTGCTGAAGACGCGAATCATCGAGATTCCGGTGCTCTATAACGATCCTTGGACCCATGAGACATTGATGCGGTTCCGCGAGCGGCATCAGGACCCGAACAGCACCGATCTGGAATATGCCGCCCGTATCAACAACTTCACGTCGGTCGACGATTTCATCGCTGCCCATTCCGGCGCGCCATGGTTCGTCTCCATGGTGGGCTTTGTGGCGGGGCTGCCCTTCATGTACCAGCTCGCCGACCGGCAGCATCAGATCGAGGTACCGAAGTATCTGAGCCCACGCACCGACACGCCGAAGCTGACGGTGGGCTATGGCGGCTGTTTCGCGTGCATCTATTCGGTGCGCGGCGCCGGCGGCTATCAGATGTTCGGCATCACGCCGATGCCGATCTATGACCCGAACCAGGAGATCAGCTATCTGCGCGACTTCATGGTGTTCTTCAAACCCGGCGACATCGTCAAGTTCAAGCCGGTCGACCGCGACGCCTATGACGCGGCGGTGGAAGAGGTGGAAGCCAACAGATATGCGCCCCTGATGCGCGACGTGACCTTCTCGCTGGACGATTTTGAGAAGGACATCGACGGCTACAACAAGAAGCTCGAGGAGGCCCTCCATGCCAATTAAGGTACTCTCTCCCGGCCTGGCGACCACGGTGCAGGATCTCGGACGTCCGGGCTATTATCACCTGGGCATTCCCATTTCCGGCGGCATGGACCGGCTGGCGCTGCGCGCCGCAAACATGCTGGTCGGCAATGACGAGGGCGCCGCCGTCCTCGAAGCGGTGTTCATGGGACCTGAGCTGGAGTTCACCTCCGACGCCATGGTGGCGGTGACCGGGGCGGAGCTGCCGCCGAAGGTCGACAGCGATGTGCGCGAGGGATGGGCCGCCTTCGAAGTCAAGGCCGGCCAGACCCTGAGCTTTGAGTATCTGAAGTCCGGCGCGCGCGCCTATATCGCCATTTCCGGCGGCGTCGATGTGCCGGTGGTTCTCGGCAGCCGCTCAACCTATCCGCTCGGCGCCCTTGGCGGGCATGAGGGCCGCCCCCTGCAGGCAGGCGACGAGCTGCCGCTCGGCACAGGCGGCGGCAAGGCGGGGACTTCGGTCCCAGAAAACCTGCGGCGCGGGCCCGGCATGCCGGCGGAGCTTCGGGTGCTGACCGGCATCTACTGGTACCGCCTCACCGAGGAGGCGCAGGGCAACTTCTTCGAGGACACTTGGAAGGTCGCGCCGGAAGCCGACCGCATCGCCTACCGGTTCCGCGGCGGGCGGAAGGCAAGCTTCGTCGACCGTGAGCCGCCGTTCGGCGCCGGGTCGGATCCCTCGAACATCGTCGATGGCTGTTATCCCTACGGTTCGATCCAGATGCCGGGCGGCACCGAACCCATCGTGCTGCACCGCGACGCGGTGTCGGGCGGCGGATATTTCATGCTCGGCACGGTGATCTCAGCCGACATGGACCTGATCGGACAGCTGCAGCCGCACGTCCCCACCAAGTTCACCGAAGTGGACATGGAGACGGCGCTGGGGGCACGGCACGAACGGCACGCGTTGCTGGACAATATCCGCGAAGCCATCGGTTAAAGCGCGACCGGAAAGGCACTCAATCAGGTCAGCAAGGGGGATTGTGAAACGATTGCCCCCACGGGAGAGGTGTGCCCAGAGGGCAAACAGGGAGGAAGTCACATGGCCTGGATCGGCAAGCCGCTTCGGCGCAAGGAAGACCACAGGTTCATCACCGGCGCCGGAAACTACGTTGCCGACATCGCCGATACGTTAAACGGCGCTGTCTTTCTCCATTTGGTTCGCTCGCCCCACGCCTGTGCCGATATCAAGGCGGTCCGCACGGATGTGGCCCGGCAGCAGCCGGATGTGCTGGACATTTTCACCGGCGACGACCTCGCCGCAGACGGAATTGGCGGCCTGCCCTGCGCCTGGCCAGTCAAGAACCGCGACGGAACCGAGATGGCGGCGCCCGAGCACCCCGTCCTGGTGACGAACAGGGCGCTCCATGCGGGCGACCCGGTGGTTGCGATCGTGGCGCTCAGCTGTGAAGCCGCCGAGGCCGCGGCCGAGTTGGTCGAGATCGACTACGACGTTCAACGCAGTCAGACCGATCTTGCGGCATGCCTCGACGACACCGCGCCGATAGTGCACCCGGCCCTCCGGAGCAATCAATGCTTCGACTGGGATCTTGGCGCCGAGGCCGCGGTCGACATGGCGATACGCACGGCGGCCCATGTTGTCGAGATGGACCTTGTCCAGAACCGCATCAATGCAAGCCCGATGGAAACACGCGGAACCATCGGCATCTACGAGCGCGGCCGCGACGAATATACGCTCTACACCTCAAACCAGAACCCGCACCCGATCCGTCTGATGCTGTCGGCCAGTACGCTGCACGTTCCAGAAGAAAGAATCAGGGTCATTTCGCCCGACGTCGGCGGCGGCTTCGGCATGAAGATCTATCACTATAACGAGGAGGCCCTGGTCCTCATCGCATCGCGGCGCATCAACCGCCCGGTGCGCTGGATCGCCACGCGCTCGGAAGCCTTTCTGACCGATACCTATGCGCGCGACCATGTGACGAAGGTCGCCCTGGCGCTCGACGCGGACGGTACCTTCCTCGCGCTCAAGGTGGATACGATCGCCAACATGGGGGCGTATCTCTCCACCTTCGCACCGGCCATTCCGACCTTCTTCTACGGCAATCCCTTTCCCGGCCCTTACGCTTTGCGCGATGTCTATGTGCGGGTGCGCGGCGCCTTCACAAACACCACGCCGGTTGACGCCTATCGCGGCGCCGGGCGGCCCGAGACCACCTATGTGCTGGAGCGCATCATCGATCTGGCGGCGCGAAAACTCGGTATAGATGCGTTCGAGATACGCCGGAAGAACCTCATCGCGCCATCGCAGATACCCTACAAGACGCCGTTCCTGTGGACCTATGATTCCGGCGACCTGCCCGGACTGCTGGACACGTTCAGGAACACGGCGGACCTCGGAGGGCTGGCCGCGCGCCGCGACCGCACCGAAAGCGCCGGAAAACTGCACGGGTTCGGCTTTGCCTTCTATATGGAAGCCTGCGGCATGGGGCCGTCCGAAATGCTGATCGAACAAGGCTGCGGCGGCGGACAGTACGAAGTCGCCACCCTGCGCGTCAGCCCGACCGGCGGGATGTCGGTGCTGACCGGCAGCCATAGCCACGGTCAGGGCCATGAAACCGCCTTCGCTCAACTGGTCGCCGATGCCACCGGCATCGACCCGGCGGGCATCGAGATCGTGCATGGCGACACCGCCAAGGTGCCCTATGGGGTCGGCACCTACGGATCGCGTTCCCTCGCCGTCGGAGGCAGCGCGCTGACCGTTTCCACCGGCAAGGTCGTCGCCAAGATGAAGCGCATCGCCGGTCACATGCTGCGGGTCGATGCGTCCGACATCGATCTCGAAGACGGTATCTTCAAGGCACGCCAGACCAACCAGTCGGTGACCTTCGCCGAAGTTGCGGGCCGGGCCTACGCGCCGGCGGACTACCCGGAAGACCTCGAGCCGGGCCTGGAGGAAATCACCTATTACGATCCCGAGGCCTTCACCTTCCCTTATGGTTGTCACCTGGCGGAAGTGGAGGTCGATCCCCAGACCGGCGACGTCTCTGTGGGGCGCTATCTCGCCGTCGACGATTTCGGCCGGATCGTCAATCCAATGATCGTCGAGGGGCAGATTCATGGCGGCGCGGCGCAGGCCATCGGCCAGGCCTGCACGGAAGAATGCCGCCATGACGCCGAAAGCGGTCAGCTCCTGAGCGGCACCTTCATGGATTATGCCATGCCGCGGGCCGACGACATTCCGAACATCGAATCCCAGTTCCTGGAAACCATCTGCACGACAAACCCGATCGGCGCCAAGGGCTGCGGCGAGGCGGCGGCGATCGCGGGGCCGGCCGCGGTGATCAATGCCATATGCGATGCCCTGCGGCCTCTGGGCGTGAAGCATGTGGACATGCCGGCGACACCGCAGAATGTGTGGCGCGCGATACAGGCGGCTCGAACGATCTGAGCACGTCGATGCCCGCTTTCTGACTTGGAGGTCTTGATATTCGCGTCTCAAATGATACATTTATGTCTCATGACGCAAATCAGACCCCAATCACGCGACGCCATCATAGAGGCGGCCTTCCAGGTCTTCGGCGCCGATCCGCGGGCATCGCTTGCAGATATTGCCGAGCGCGCCGGCGTCGGCCGGGCAACACTTCACCGGCATTTCAAGGGGCGCGACGATCTGATGGCCGCTCTTGCCCACACCGCAATGGCGGAACTGGAGGCGGCGGTTGCAGAGGCAACCAGGGACGCCACGTCCTATTCGGAAGCGCTGCGGCTGTCGATGCAGGCGATTGTGCCGCTGGCTGACCGCCAGTGGTTTCTGGCCGCAGAAGCCGTCGAAGACGCCGAACATCGCCGCGAAGTGAGCGACGGATACACGCGCCAGAAACGCGAACTGGCGGACGCCGTCGATGCGGCCAAGGCGGAAGGCCTGTTCGGGCACGATGTCCCCACGGCCTGGATTGCAGAGGCCTTCGACAACCTGCTTTACGCCGCCTGGCAACTGGTGCGGTCGGGCGAGGCGACGCCAACCCAGGCGGCGGCTCTTGCCTGGCGCACTCTGACAACCGGACTGGGAGTGACCAAAAGTGACAAGTGACGTTCTGGAAAGCCTCGGCAACCGCATCGATGAGGTATTTTTCTACATCGGCGTGGCGGTTCTCGGCATCGAGCTGATTGAAGGCTGGATCAAGGGATCGCTCAAGGGACGCACCTTTGCCGACATGTTCGCCAGCGCTTCGACGCAACTTCCCTTCATTCTGGTCGAGGTGGTGGTGCTGACGGCGGCCTATGGCCTCTACACGCTGGTCAGCGCCGCCTTTGTCACCTGGGCCTTCCCCATTTCAGTCGGCACGGCGGTACTGGCGGTCCTGGTCGCCGATTTCCTTTATTACTGGGAGCACCGGCTCGCGCACGAGATCCGCTTCTTGTGGCTGCAGCATGCGGTGCATCACTCATCGCGCTTTATGAACATCATCACCGGCGTTCGTTTCGGCCCGTTCGAAGGTGTCTGGAGCATGATTGCTCTCTTCCCCATGGTGCTGATCGGATTTCCGCCCGAGCTGATCATTTTCGGTAACCTGGTGGTCATCGCCTATCAGACATGGATCCACACCGAGCTGATCGGCAAGCTCGGCCCGGTGGAATGGGTGTTGAACACGCCGTCGCATCACCGGGTCCACCACGGCTGCGACGACAAGTATCTCGACAAGAACTACGCAGGCATCCTGATCGTCTGGGACCGCCTGTTCGGCACTTTTCAGGTTGAAGAGGAAACGCCGCGCTATGGCCTCAAGCGCGATTTCGACAGCATCAACCCGCCGGTTGTCTGGTTCTCCGAGCTGCCGCAATACTTCCGCGACCTGAAGGCTGCGCGCTCCTGGCGCGAGGTCTGGATGCGGACCTTCGGATCGCCCGACTGGAGCCCGCAGCCAAAGCCGGACGACCGGACCGGCACACGGTCCTTGCACGGGGTTGACGCGGCGAAGTGAAGTCGTGTCGACTGGCGGCATGAGTGTACCCATCACAGTATGCGGCATCTACGCGTCGCCCTATACGCGCAAGATGCTCGCCGTGCTGCGCTACCGGCGCATACCCTATCGGTTCATCACCCCTGCGACCGCGCAGGCCTGTGGTCTGCCTCCGGCCCGAGTTCCGCTGATGCCGACCCTTTACCTGCACGGGGCCACGGGCGAAGTGGAAGCCGTCACCGATACGAGCCCGCTCATCCGCCGCTTCGAGGCGGAACACTCCGGACGCAGCGTCATCCCGGGTGATCCGGCCGCCGCCTTCATCGATATGCTGTTGGAGGATTACGGTGATGAATGGCTGACCAAGGCGACATTCCACTACCGCTGGGTCAGAGACGCCGACATCAAACGCGCCGGCGACATCCTGCCCCTGTGGTTCGAGCCGACGCGTTCCGACGAGGCGGTCGCCGCCGACGGCGCCGCGTTCAGCCGGCGTCAGATCGACCGTCTTTATGTTGTCGGCTCCACTGCGGAAACCGGGCCGGTGATCGAGCGGTCTTACGAACGCTTTCTCGATGCCTTGAGCGCTCATCTGCGGAACCGCCCGTTCCTGATGGGCAGGCGACCGGGCTCGGGAGATTTCGCGGTCTACGGACAGCTGACGCAACTGGCGCAGTTCGACCCGACGCCGATGGCGCTTACCCTGGAGCGTGCGCCGCGGGTCTATGCCTATTCGACTTTGCTTGAAGACCTGACCGGCATGGAACCGGAAGAGGCCGACTGGTTCAGCGGCGGGACGATCCCGGCGACGCTTGTCGATATCCTCAAGGAGATCGGCCGCACCTACGCTCCGGTCATGCTTGCCAATGCGCGCGCCCTGGAAGCGGGCGCGGATCTTGTGGAGGCCGAGGTCGACGGTGTCGCCTGGGTGCAAAAACCCTTCCCCTATCAGGGCAAGTGTCTCAGGTGGCTGCGCGAGGCCCATTCGGCGCTCGATCCCACGGCGCGATCGGAAGTCGATGCCGCCCTGTCCGGCACCGGGTGCGAAACTCTTGTGGCGGGGTGATGTGCCGGCGGCGCACAACGCGATGTGGCGTATCGGAGGCGCGCCGCCGGATCTTGCGGATCAGCCGTGCGCGGCGCGCACCGGACGCCACAGAGGCACCAAGAACAACGCCAGAAATCCGACATTGAACAACGCGTTGAGCGGGGCGCCGGCGACGGCCGAACCGATGCCGTCGATGACGAACCACGTCCCGATGCTCGACAGGATCAAGCTGCGCCCGAGCTCCGGTTCATGGGGGAAGACACGGGTCGAGACCTGCCACAACAGCAGCCCCCACCCGGTCATCATGCCGCCGGATACCGCACTGAGCAGCTTTATCTCGGCGCCCGACACGCTCTGGGCGCCATCCACGGGCCAGAAGGCAAGATCCATGAAAAGGCTCATGATCGCGGTTCCCGCCGAAGAGGCCCCAAGCGCGATCACCACACCGAAGCCGATAACGATAGCGGATGCGACTTTGAGCCATGTCAGGGTTCGCTGAAAACTCATTTGTCAAACTCCTTCGCGATTTGAGATGGCCATCACATGCGCCCTGCGGCGACGCTGAACAATTACCTCGAAGGTAAGTGTTTCTGGCGCTGGCTGGCCTATGATCAAGCTCGCCTGCAATCATGGGAGATAACTTCTATGCAGAACAGTTTCGGATCAGTGCTGAAAGACTGGCGCAGCCAGCGCCGATTGAGCCAGCTCGACCTGGGACTCAGCGCCAATGTCTCGGCGCGGCATATTTCCTTTCTCGAAACCGGACGGGCAACGCCGAGCCGGTCCATGGTGATGAACCTGTGCGAAACGCTCGACGTGCCGCGATCCACGCGCAACACGTTCCTGAGCGCCGCCGGATTCTCGCCTGCCTATCGCCGCCGTGACCTCGACGAAGCGGACATGGCGCACGTGCGCGCCGCGGTCGAATGGATGCTTGAGCGGCACGATCCCTATCCCGCCCTTGCGCTCGACCGGCACTGGACGGTCACCAGAACCAACAGATCGGCGGGCATTTTGCTCGGCGGCGCCGGTCTTGCAGAGGGCGACAGCCTCCTGGAGGCCATGACCGACATGTCGAAAATGGCCTCCGTCCTCGACAACTGGCCGGAGGTCGCGCAGCACACAATTGCCAGGCTGCGCACGGAAAGCACGCACCTCGGCGGCGACCCGGTGCTGGACGCCGCCGCCGACAGCCTCGCGCGCGATGTGGGATCAGCGCTGCCCGAGACGAAGGGCGTGCTGCCGTCGGTCATTCCGGCACGCTACCGCGCCAACGGCATTGTTCTGTCGCTGTTCTCGACGCTGGCGCAATTCGGAAGCGCGGAAGACATTGCGCTTGCGGAACTGAAAATCGAGATGATGTTTCCAGCCGACGAAGAGAGCCGCGCCGTGCTGATGGCGTTGGGCGGGGAGGAGGCCTGATGCAGTGCGGATTCAAGCCTGACATGTTCCTCACCGCAATGTGAGGCCATTTGTCCGGGCGCCGGCTTGATTGCCATGGCGGCCGTAGTCACCTTGTGCGACAGAGAGGCGAATTATTGGAGGACGATCATGAAACGCATTCTGACTGTGGCAGGTGCTTTGGCCCTCGGTCTTGCCTTTGCCACTCCCGGCGGCGTCGCTCAGGCAGCACCGGTCTACTACGACGCACATGGCAAGCCCTATGTGCTGAAGCACAACGGCAAGAAGCAGACACGCTACTATTGCCGCAAGGGCCTCTATGGTGAGGTGCAGTGCCCGACGTCGCGCTCGCACCTGCGCTATGGGCCCTACTCGCGGGATTTCGCCTTCAGCCAGGGCTATCAGATCCTGCGCTGATCAACACATGCAGACCACCGCAGGCGCGCGCCGGCCTTCGGGCCGGGCGCGACACCGATCTGCTCTCCTCTTGACAAATCCGGCAATCGGCCATCGAGTCACGCGACTGTGGTGCCGGTGCGGAACGAGGAGGAACGATCATGGTGGACTGGGAAATCGAGGCCGTCGAACTGGTCAGCTGCAACTGCGCCTATGGCTGTCCGTGCCAGTTCAATGCATTGCCGACGCACGGCAACTGCCACACCGTGGGTGGCTATGAGATCACCCGGGGCCACTTCGGGCCAACTTCTCTTGACGGCATCAGAATGGCGACCATCGCGACATGGCCAGGCGCCATTCACGAAGGCGGCGGGGCGGCGCAGGCGATCGTCGACGAGCGCGCCGACAGCGACCAGCGCAACGCCATCCTGACCATCATGGCGGGGCGTGAGACCGATCCGGGCGCGACCATCTGGAACGTGCTCTCCGCGACCTTCGACACCTTCAACTCCCCCCTGTTCATGGCCATCGACATGGCGGTGGACGTAGAGGCGCGGCGCGGCCACGTACGCATCGACGGCGTGCTCGACATTTCGGCCGAGCCGATCCGCAATCCGGTGACCGGCGAAGAACACCGCGCCCGCATCGATCTGCCCGACGGCTTCGAATACACCGTCGCCGAAATGGGCAGCGGCACGTTCAGCACGGGCGGCAAGATCGATGTCTCGTCGAAGGACAGCTACGCTCAATTCGCCTATCTGCATCTCGGCAACCATGGCGTGGTGAAAACCTGATCGGACGGGGCGCGCTGTCATGACCGATGTCACCGCCACAGAAGCGCTCGTCCGCCGCGACCGGCTGATCGTTGCAGGCGGGCTTGCGGCCATCACCGCGCTGGCGTGGTGGTGGATTGCAGTCGGCGCCGGCACCGGCATGAGCGCGGCGTCGATGACGAGCTGGACTTTCCCGCCAACGACCGACATGCCATTCGAGCCGCATCCCTGGAGCCTGCACTACTGGGCACTCATGACCGCCATGTGGTGGGTGATGATGATCGCCATGATGGTGCCGAGCGCGGCGCCGATGATCCTGCTCTATGCCCGTGTCGCGCGCCAGGGCCAGCAACGTGGCCAGATCGCGGCAGGCCGGTTGCCGACCGGCGCCTTTGCGCTGGGGTATCTCGCCGTGTGGCTCGGTTTCAGTCTCACCGCGACCGCCCTGCAGGCCCTGGCCGAAGGCGCAGGCCTCGTGCATGGCATGATGATGTGGTCAACGGCGCCCTGGCTTTCGGCCGGTGTCCTGATCGCCGCCGGGGTCTATCAGCTGTCACCGCTCAAATCCGCCTGCCTCAAACACTGTCGCTCGCCGGTGGCCTTCCTCTCAGGCCACTGGCGCAACGGGCCGTCGGGTGCGTTCCGCATGGGGCTCGACCACGGCGCCTATTGCCTTGGCTGCTGCTGGTCGTTGATGGCGCTGCTCTTCGTCGGCGGCATCATGAACCTGGTGTGGATCGCCGGGCTGGCGATCTTCGTGCTGGTCGAGAAGCTGGCGCCCGGCGGCCACTGGATCAGCCGCATCGGCGGCGTGCTCCTGGTGGCGGCCGGCGTCTACGTCGCGACGAGTGCGTGACCGGCCCTACCGCCTGGCACCGCGTCGCAGTATCCGTGTCCGCAGGCGCAGCTTGCGTGTTTGCCGGGCCGGCTTGAACCGCTTGTGACCGGGTTGCACCGCTTTGAGGCGGCGCTTTTGCGGCACCACCACCTGGATTTTTGGCCGGGTCCTCTGGATTTTCGCCTTGTTGACGTCCTGGCAGACATCGCTCTTGTTGTTGGGATCGTAGGTGTCGCACTCAGCCTGAAGATCACCGATGTCTTCACAGATCCAGTCGTGCCCCTTGACTTCATAGCAATAGACGTCGGGGTCGCGATCACGTTCGGCATGGGCGGTGCCGGCGCCGGTGAAGCACAGCCCGGATGCGGTCAGGACCATGGCCGCGAAAATGGACACTCTCATCGGTCGTCTCCCTCAAGGTGAAGTGATGTCACACCTGTCTGACGCTGCCAGCACCGAAAAGGTTCAAAGCATTTCCCGTTCGCCGCCGCGGTTGAGGGGACCGGTCCCCACCGGTATTGCGAGTTGCCCGGTTTACCTTCATCATCGTGCCTGTCCGGTGCGTCATGGACCGGACGCAACTCATCACGAGTTATTCACCGAAGGAGAGACGCGTGGGCGACCGCACTTATTTCGCGCCCCATGGGGGACTGCCGAAACAGACCGA
>JAJFHL010000383.1 GCA_021775615.1 Hyphomicrobiales bacterium | reverse complement strand
CAAGCATCCCGGAACGCATACGCTGGCGCGACATCTCCAGAAGGCCGAAGTGACTGATCCGGCCAACCTGGATGCGGGCGCGATCGTCCTTGAGTTTGTCCTTCAGCTTGCGTTCGACCGCGCGGTTGTTGCGCTTTTCTTCCATGTCGATGAAATCGATAACGATCAGGCCAGCCAGATCACGCAGCCGCAATTGCCGCGCTACCTCCTCGGCGGCTTCGAGATTGGTTCTCAGAGCGGTATCCTCGATATTATGCTCTTTGGTCGACTTGCCGGAGTTGACGTCGACGGCGACCAGTGCCTCGGTCTGATTGAGAACCAGATACCCGCCCGACTTCAGGCTGCAATGGGAACTGAAAAGCGCATCGAGCTGCGACTCGATCTGATTGCGGATGAAGATCGGCTGAGGATCCTTGTACGCCTGGACGTTCTTGGCATGACTGGGCATCAGCATGCGCATGAAATCCTTGGCCTCCCGGTAGGCGTCGTCACCTTCCACAAGGACCGTATCGACATCCTTGTTATACAGATCGCGGATGGACCGCTTGATCAGGCTGCCTTCTTCGTAGACCAGGCACGGAGCACTGGACTCCAGCGTGAGATCGCGCACGTTCTCCCAAAGCCGCAAAAGATAATCGAAGTCCCGCTTGACCTCCGCCTTGGTCCGGTCGGCGCCGGCGGTGCGGACAATGAGGCCCATTCCGTCGGGAACCTCGGCTGACCTGGCAACGTCCTTCAGTCGCTTTCTGTCCTGAGCGTCGGTGATCTTGCGCGAAATGCCGCCGCCGCGTGCGGTGTTGGGCATGAGAACGCAATAGCGGCCGGCCAGCGAAAGGTAGGTGGTCAGCGCGGCGCCCTTGTTGCCGCGCTCTTCCTTGACGACCTGCACCAGGATGATCTGGCGGCGCTTGATGACTTCCTGGATTTTGTAGGCCCGGCGCCGCGGCGCTTTGCGGACCGGCACGTCTTCCATGGCATCGCCGGCGCCAATCGATTCGACCTGGTCATCCGCCGCATCGGCGTTTTCCGATTCGTCGTCATCGCCGGCACCGTTTTCGCCGCCGGCTTCCGTCAGCTCGGTTTCGTCCGGCGTATCATCAGATGGCTCGTCTTCCGAAGCATCATCTTCCGATGCATCGTCTTCACTCGCCTCTGAGACGGTGTCATCTACCTCGGCCCGAGTTGCCGCGGCCTTCCTGCGGCCGCGCGAGCCGCGGGACGAGCCGCGCTTCGAGGTGCTTTCGCCGTCGTCCGATTCTTCATCGGCCCGGTCGTCGGCGGCTTGCTGCTCGAGCAGCGCCTGCCGGTCGGCGATCGGTATCTGATAGTAGTCAGGATGAATTTCGTTGAAGGCGAGAAATCCGTGCCGGTTTCCGCCGTAGTCGACAAACGCCGCCTGCAGGGACGGTTCGACCCGTGTGACCTTGGCGAGGTATATGTTGCCTCTGAGCTGTTTGCGGGAAGCCGCCTCGTAGTCTAGCTCTTCGATCCTGTTGTTGTTGCGCGCCACGACGACCCGGGTCTCTTCCGGGTGGCCGGCGTCGATAAGCATCTTGTTACCCATTTTTTGAAATCTCCGGCGCAGCGCGAACCATGGGGCGGCCCGTGTGGGATGCTGTTTCGTCCCGGGCGGCTCCGCGCACCTGCGCACAAACTGAAAAATTCTTTAGACATCCCGCCGGCGTTAAATCCGCGATCGTTCGGGCGCCTCAACGGCGGCCCCATCGGTGCGATGCTCATCGCTCCCGGGGGCAAACTCCGAATCGACAATGCGCTGCCGGATGCGGGGGTCTGGTTCATTTTTCTTCCAACATACACTTTCCGGACATGCCGGAAAGCACAGCTTCTATTGACTCAATCCGGCCGTACAATCGGTGCCCGGATCATTCATTGACCCGCCGAATGGCAGGTCGAAAACCGCTTGGACTGCATTCATCTGAACTGTGAACAATCCTTGCCAGTTAGCTCCATTACATCGATGAGTTCGGATAACGTCAGGCCGCATTTTAAGCGTTCGTGCGCCGTATGACGCCGTTCGCTGGTGCCTCAACTCGATTTCGCCACCGCCCGCCCGGTTACTTTTCCGAACCACGGTCAGACCGGGCCAACCAACTGCGTCGATGTGTGGCGAAACCACCCGAACTGAAACCTTTCACGCGTCCTTATTACGGAGAGAAGGGACGCATTGCAAGCGCCTATCAATCCCGCCGGTCAGAGAGAATATGGTAAGCGCAGCCGTAGCTTACGAGTTTAGGGCAAGAAAAGCGTGGCCATGCCCGACCTTCTGCGATTTGGAAACCAAAGGTTAACCCGCATTAAGCAAGATGAAGAGAGTGGGATTTGACAGTCGCTCAGGGTGCGAGTTCAGGTGGAAGTGCTCCACAAAATCTGCCAGCCGTGTCTGCAACACGCGAAACACGCGTGTGTTGCCTTTCTGATTGCGGTTGTTCTGTGCCTTGCGGCATCGGGCATGACCGGTACCGGCACCGCTCAGGAAGCCCGGACGATTCCGGTCGCGACCGCGGCGCGGCTTGGCGGCGATCTCGATCGAACGCGCTTTGTTGCCGATCTGTCCGGCAGTGTCGGGTTCAGCGTCTATGTCCTGGCCGATCCTTTCCGGGTCATCATCGACATGCCGGAGGTCAACTTTCAGTTTCCCCCGGGGCTCGGGGCCAACGGGCACGGGCTGGTGACCGCGTACCGGTATGGACTGTTCGCCGCCGGAAAATCGAGGATCGTGCTCGACACCGCAGAGCCCGTACTGATCGAGAAGTCTTTCGTTCTGAAGCCACAAAATGGACAGCCGGCGCGCCTGGTGGTGGATCTTGTGCGGACCGATCGCGGCACATTCGCAAAGATCAACAAACTCGTGGACCCGAAGAAAGCCGACGACCCGAAGGCGCCCCGCACGCGTTCGGCCGAACCCTCATATGCCTTGCTTCCGCTGCCACAGCCCAATCCGCGCAGGGGACAGGTGAAGCGAACGGCAAGCGTGCGCACGCCACTGGTGCCGATTCCCAAGCCGAAACCGCGAAAGCCGGTCATCATTATCGATGCCGGGCATGGCGGTGTTGATCCTGGTGCGGTCGGGCGAAGGGGCACGGCGGAAAAGACAGTGGTCCTTGAATTCGCCAAGACGCTGCGGCGAAAACTGCAAGCAACCGGGCGCTACCGTGTCTTCATGACGCGCAGCACGGACACCTTCGTCAAGCTTCATGACAGGGTGAAATTCGCGCGCGAACACAATGGCGACCTGTTCATTGCGGTCCATGCCGATGCCATCGGCAGCCGCAGGGCCACGGTGCGTGGCGCCACGGTCTACACGCTCTCGGACCGTGCTTCGGACAAGGAGGCCGCCGCGCTCGCCGCGCGGGAGAACAAGGCTGACCTGATCGCCGGCGTCGATCTGGCCACGCAGAACGGCGACGTCACCGGTATACTCATCGATCTGGCGCAGCGGGCAACAAACAAATCGTCAGTGGCGTTTGCGAAGATGGTGGTCAAACGACTTGATTCGGCGACCCGACTGACGCGCGTCCCGCACCGCCAGGCCGGCTTTCGCGTGCTGAAGGCGCCTGACATACCATCCATACTCCTGGAGCTCGGCTATATCTCGAATCGCCAGGACGAAGCCTTGCTGCTGTCTAAAAAATGGCGCGACAAGGTCTCTGCCGCGCTGGTGAAAGCGGTCGGCCAGTTCTTCTCGACCAACCTTGCAAGCGGTGGCTGAGCCGCCCATCGCAGGCCATTGCGGACCTGATCAGTTTTCCCTGTACTGGATGTGGCGATTGACATAGGGTCCGGCCGAAAGTGCCAATTGATCGCCATATTTGCGCTTTAGCCCCTAGTGAGCTTTTGTGCTGCCGGTGGGACGAGCGAATGGCGGTGAACCCGAAGCGGGTGCCAATGGCCGGCGAGGCTTACTCGTATGTGTGCCTACAGCTTTTACTGGTGTAATGAACTGAAGACGATGCCGGTGGTGCATTGCTCGGATATCGGACACACCGGAGTTTTACCTGACGCGTCAATGGACCAGGGACGGACGAATCGATGCTGAGATTGCTCGGATACCTGTTCGGATTTGGGTTCGTGGTTTTTCTGGGCTGCGTGGTCGCGTTCGCCTATCTGGTGTTTGAAACCAGCAAAACGCTCCCCGAGCACGCACAGTTGGCGAAATACGAACCGGCGGTCATGTCGCGGGTGCATGCGGCCAACGGTCAGTTGCTCGCCGAATATGCCAGCCAGCGGCGGCTCTTCGTGCCGATCGACGCCATCCCCGATCAGGTTGTCCACGCCTTTATTTCGGCGGAAGACAAAAATTTCTTCAAGCATGGCGGTATCGACTGGAGCGGCATCACCCGCGCCGCGGTCGCCATGGCCAAGGGCTTCCTGCAGGGCAAACGGCGTCTTCAGGGTGCGTCGACGATCACTCAGCAGGTTGCGAAAAACTTCCTGCTGACCCCGGAGCGGAACCTCAACCGGAAACTGAAAGAGGCCCTGCTGGCAAAGCGTATCGAACAGGCCTTCAGCAAACGCAAGATTCTCGAACTTTATCTCAACGAAATCTACCTTGGGCTGAAGTCGTACGGCATTGCGGCCGCGTCACTGAGCTACTTCAACAAGTCCCTGCACGAACTCACATTGCAGGAGGCGGCCTATCTTGCCGCCCTGCCGAAGGCGCCCAACAACTACCATCCGACCAAGCACCGGAAACGCGCGCTGACGCGGCGTAACTGGGTCATCGACCGGATGCAGATCAACGGCTATATCGACGAGGCGCAGGCAGCCGAGGCGAAGGCCACCGGCATCGATGTCGATCTCAGACCGTTCGGCGATGCGGTTATCGAGATCGAGCAGGCCGAAGTGTTTGCCGAAGAGGTTCGCCGCCGTGTCATCGAACAGTACGATGAAAAGGTCTTGTACGAGGGCGGGTTGTCGATCAGAACCACGCTCGATCCCAAAATGCAGGTCTGGGCACGACAGGCGCTGACCCGCGGCCTGATGAAGTTTGACCGCGAAAAGGGCTGGCGCGGTGCCGTCGCCAAGGCGTCACCGGAAGGAAACTGGGCGGACGAACTCTCGAAAATGGAAATGCCGGGCGACTTGTCGCCATGGCGGATGGCGGTGGTGCTTGGTGTCACCGATACGCAAGCCGATATCGGGCTGCGCCCGGAACCAGTGAGGTCGGGCCAGCCCAAGGCGGAACCGGAAACCGGCGCCATTCCGCTCGACCTCATGAAGTGGGCGCGCAAGGCCGTTTCGGACAGAGAGCTGGGCCCGAAGGTCAAGACGCCGGGCGATGTCGTCGAGACCGGGGACGTTGTGCACGTTGCCCCCAATCCGGCGCAACCTGGAACCTGGCATCTGGTGCAGATACCTGAAATTGAAGGGGCGCTGGTCGCTCTCGATCCTCACACGGGCCGTGTCCATGCCCTGGTCGGCGGCTTCAGCTATGGCAAGAGCGTGTTCAACCGCGCCGTCCAGGCCAAGCGGCAACCGGGATCGTCGTTCAAGCCGTTCGCATATGCTGCCGCCCTCGACAACGGATACACGCCTGCAAGCATCGTCGTGGACGAAGAGATCGAGATCGAGATCAAGGGCCAGCCCACTTACCGACCGCAAAACTACGGTGGCCGTTTCTACGGTCCGTCGACGCTGCGCACCGCGCTGGAGAAGTCGTACAACGTGTCGGCAGTGCGCCTCTCCGTTCAGATGGGAATGGACAAGGTCGTCGAATATTCCAAGATGTTCGGGATCTACGACCGTCCGCAGGCCGTGCCGTCGATGGCACTGGGTGCTGAAGAAACCAGCCTGCTCAAGATCACATCCGCTTTCGGAATGCTGGTGAACGGCGGCAAACGCATCGAGCCGAGCGTGATCGACCGTATTCAGGACAGGTTCGGCAAGACGATTTACCGTCACGATCCAAGGACGTGCGAAAGCTGTACCGCCGCCGCCTGGGAAAATCAGTCCGAACCGGATCTGCCGGACGCCCGCGCCCAGCTTATCGACCCGATGACCGCCTATCAGGTCGTCTATATGCTCGAGGGTGTAGTCCAGAGCGGCACCGCCACCGTGGTCAAAGCGGTGGGCAAGCCGCTTGCCGGCAAGACCGGGACCACCAACGACGAGCGCGATGCCTGGTTCGTTGGCTTCTCACCCGACCTGGCGGTCGGGGTCTTTGTCGGATATGACACTCCGCGCCCGATGGGCCGCGGCTACACCGGCGGGCATCTTGCCGCCCCCATATTCCGCGACTTCATGCAGCTGGCGCTTCAGGACAAGACCGCTATTCCGTTCCGGGTGCCCAACGGAATTCAGTTCATTCGCATCAACAAGGAAACCGGCCAGCGTGCCCGGCCGGAGGACGAGAAAGTCATCTGGGAGGCATTCAAGCCGGGAGAAGCGCCGAACGACGAGTCCACGGTGGTTGACGTTGATGGCAACATCATTGAGCCGTCATACAGCACGTCGGAAGGAACCGATGAGCTGACTACGGGGACCGGCGGCCTCTACTGATCCGGTATTTCAACAATGTCCGGTCAGGCAGGCGTTTACACCTGCCGGCCGCAGGTCTATTTTCCCTCGCCGCCATCTGCGGCTTGAGGCAATTCACACGAACAGGAACGACGGCAGAATGCGTGGGGAAGTACAATCGGTTGTCGATGAGATAGAGCGGGCGCTGGCACTGCTGAGGAGGCATCTTTGACTGGGACACCGCCCATGAGCGATTGCGCGACCTGAATTCCAAGGTCGAGAACCCGGATCTGTGGAACGATGCGGAGCGGGCGCAAAGCCTGATGCGTGCGCGCCAGGAATTAGACGACCAGATCAGCCACTGCGAGCAGTTTGCCAGTACCCTGGAAGAAAGCATCGAGCTGATCGAGCTGGGGGAAGCGGAAGGCGATGCCGAAATCGTCTCCGAAGCGGAACAGGCGCTGTTTGAATTGCAGAAGCAGACTGGCAAGGAACAGCTTCAGACACTGCTGTCGGGCGAAGCCGATTCCAACGACTCATATATCGAGATCCATTCGGGGGCCGGGGGAACCGAAAGCCAGGACTGGGCCCAGATGCTCACCCGCATGTATACGCGCTGGGCCGAATCGAAGGGTCACAAGGTCGAAGTGATCGAGGTCAATCCGGGCGAAGAAGCGGGTTACAAATCCGCGACCTTGCTGATCAAGGGGCGCAACGCCTATGGCTGGCTCAAGACCGAATCGGGCGTGCACAGGCTGGTTCGGATCTCGCCCTATGATTCCGCCGCACGGCGCCATACGTCATTTGCGTCCGCCTGGGTCTATCCGGTGATCGACGACACGATAACGATCGAGATCAACGAAAGTGATGTGCGGGTCGACACCTACCGGGCGTCAGGTGCCGGCGGGCAGCACGTCAACAAGACCGACAGCGCGGTCAGAATGACCCATATCCCGACGAACATCGTGGTGCAGTGCCAGAACGACCGCTCGCAGCACAAGAACCGCGCGACAGCATGGTCAATGCTGCGTGCGCGGCTTTATGAAGCAGAGCTGCAGCGCCGCGAGGAGGAGGCTCAGGCCGAAGCGGCGAGCAAGTCGGAAATCGGCTGGGGACATCAGATCCGCTCGTACGTGCTGCAGCCCTATCAGATGGTCAAGGACCTGCGCACAAGTGTCGAAAGCAGCAACCCGTCGGCCGTTCTCGACGGCGACATCGACTTGTTCCTCGAAGCCGCCCTGGCGCAAAGAGTGTACGGCACCGGTGACGGCGAAGTCGAAGACCTGGAATAGACGGAAGAGTTTGAACGGTCGGGCAGGGGGTTATTCGGCCGCCCTTGAGCGCAACATTATGGGCCGTCGCTGCGGGCGCCGCGGTTCGTCGTCACCCTCAACCTGCATTTCAGCTTCATGATGCCGCACCGGCTCATGTCCGTGCTGCGGCGTCAATGGTTCTTCCGAGCGCCTGATGTTGCCCTGGCAGAAAGCGCCGGTCTCGACCGCCAGCGAATCGTGCACAATGTCACCATCCACATGGGCGCCGGAAAACACCTGAACCCGCAACCCGCGAATCGGTCCGATCACCCGGCCCTGAACCGCGATTTCGTCTCCCGACACTTCGCCATGTATGGTGCCCTGAGGGCCGACAACGACCGCCGCGGCGCGCACGTCTCCCTGGATCGTGCCTTCGACCTGAAGATCGCCGCCGGTGACGATATTGCCTTGAATGACCACGTCGGCGCCGATGATGGACGGGCCAACACGTGCTGAACGGGCTGCCGAGCCGCCGGATCTATTGGTCTTTTTCTTGAAGAACATTCCGAGCTACACGCAAAAATTCATACGGATCAATGGGTTTGTCGTTCACTCTGGTTTCATAGTGCAGATGCGGACCCGTGCTTCGTCCCGATGTTCCGACCCGTCCGATCAACTGCTCAACCGTGACGCGCTGGCCCTCTACCACTTCCATCGCACTCATGTGAGCATAGCGTGTTGTTATGCCGTTGTCATGCCGGATATCGATAACGCGGCCGTAGACGGCGCTCATGTCGGCGCGGATGACTTCGCCCGCCGCGGTGGCCTTGATCGGCGCTCCATAGGCGGTCATGAGGTCCACCCCGGTGTGCATGGCCAGGACATCCTTGATCGGATCGCGCCGAAATCCGAAGCCGCTGGTCAATCGGTAACCTTTGTCGAACGGCAGCCTGACCGGCATCATCGTGATGGCGTGGCGCAGCTTTTCCGCTTCAAGAAGTATCTTGTGCGCCTTGAGCAACTGACGGTCGAGATAGTCGTGTGGCTGGCCGTTTGTCTGCACCGGAAGCAACGGACCGCCGGTCGCATCTTTCGGCAGTTTGACGCGTGCGGCGACCTTCACCGGGTCCAGCCCCAGCTTGGTGAAGACCTTTCTCAGATCCGCCGCTTTATTCTCTCCAAACTCCAGGATACGCGCCACAAGCGTCATCTGAGTGGCTTCGAACGCGGCGAATCCCTGTTGGATTTCGGCAATCGGCTGCTCGGCTTCGGCCCTGGTCCTGAATTCGCCGGCGGGAGCCGTCGCGCGTACGATCGGCTGCTTGTCCTCGCGCTGGTTGTCCTCGCGCTGGTCGTCTTCGCGCTGGTTGTCTTCGCGTCGATTGTCGCTGTGCGGCTTGGGCGTCGGCCCAGGCAAAGTGCCATCAAGGACTTTTGCGGGGAGCCAGCCTTGTTTGAAGAAGATTTCGAGACGGCGTTGCCGGTCGGCCAACCTGACGAAGTCGCTGCGAAGTGCTTCAACCTTGCCGATATAGGCTCCCTGGTCGAGCATGAGCTTTTCGTTCAGGCGCTCAACCGCCGTCTGCATGGTCGCAAGCCGCCGATCATACAACACCTGAACGCGCTCGGTTCTGTTTCGTGCGTCGGAAATCTCATCGGCGTTGTAGAGGAACGTGAACGTCGAGACCGACAGCCAGCCTAAACTGGCGGCACACAGGCAGGTGCCGAGAACAAGATGCCATGGCCGCACCACGAGGTAACGCAGCCCGCCATCGGAGCGCACGTAGACCTGCCGTTCCCGAAAAGCCCGGCGAAGCACTTCCCCGGGCGATTGTTTGGAGTGTGAGCCGTCGAAATTCATGTTGTGCTACCGATGTCCCCGGAACCGATACCGCCCGCCGACGCGGGCAGATGCGAACGCTTACCATGGACCGGGACTGATTCCGTCACCCGGTCCGGAAAGATACGCAACTAGACAACGCAGTACTCACCAGTTTGCAAATTAGTCGAACCGCTGCAATCCAACAAGCGGTTTGTAGAAACCTGGGGATAGCCCGGCTTCGGACCGTGCCTTATCGTTGAAGGGCGGTTTCAGTGCGCCTCGAAAGTGCTTGCGAACCAGCTTGTGGAATTCCGGTTCCGGTCTGAACCCGTCCCGCTCGCACAGAAAGCGGAACCATTTTGATCCGAAGCCGACGTGGCGTTTTTCGTCTCTGTAGATGGTCATAAGGATCGCGGCGGTCGCCGTATCGCCGGCCGCTTCGGTTTTTTCGATCATCGGCGGGGTGACGTCGAGCCCCCGGGCTTCAAGAACCAGGGGGATCACGGCGAGGCGTGCGCGCAGGCAGTGTCCGGTGTCCTGCGCGGCCTGCCAGAGGCCGTCATGCGCCGGCAAGTTTCCATAGCGCTGATCGAGTTCATGAAGCCGGCGCTCGAGAAGGCCGAAGTGCTTTGCCTCCTCCAATCCAACCTGCACCCAGTCATCAAAGAATGACCGCGGCATCGGTTCATCGACAAAGCGGCCGATCAGGTCCCAGGTGAGATCGATGGCGTTCAGTTCGATATGCGCCAGCGAGTGAATCAGCGCTATGCGTCCGCGCGCACCTTTCGCGGACCGCTTCGGCATGTCGCGCGCCGGAAGCAGGTGCGGCCGGTCCGGGCGACCGGGCCGGTCCGGCATCGCAAACCTGCCTCCCAACCGCCCCTTGGACAGTTGTCGGGCCTGCCACTGCCGCGCCGCATGCTGCGCGATGCGCACTTTTTCACTGGTTGATTCGGAACTGACGACGGCTTTTGCACAATCGGCCAGGGTATCGAGACCGGTCATGGCTGAACCAGCCGCTCCACCGCCTCGAGGACCGCTTCCACATGACCGGGCACCTTGACCTTGCGCCAGACCGCGCAAATCGTTCCATCGGCGTCAATCAGAAACGTCGAACGCTCAATGCCCATGTATTTGCGGCCATACATGTTCTTTTCCACCCAAACGCCGAACGCATTGAGGACCTTGTGATCCTCATCAGACGCCAGTGTTATGGTAAGATCATGTTTTTGCTTGAATTTATCGTGTTTCTTCGGTGTGTCCGCCGAAATTCCGATGATTCTTGTGTTGAGCTTGTCGAAACGGCATTTATGGGCGCTGAAGGCGATTGCCTGCTTGGTGCAGCCAGGGGTGTCGTCCTTGGGATAGAAGTAGATGACCGTCGGCGCGCCGCGCATTGCGGAACTTGAAATTTCACCGTTGCCATCGGTGGTTAAGGTAAATTCCGGAACGTTGTCGCCAATGTCTGGATTTGTGATCATGCCGCCATCCTTTCGTCTTTATTTGCATGTCGTATCGGCCTGTGTCGCGGATGTTTCAACAGAAATTTAAGGCCGTCTGGTTCACAATACGAAACAGGAACATGCGCAGCCGTCAGCCGAAAGTTGTTTGATTGCCAGAACGTGAGCGGCGGTGGTACCCGTTAGGGGGTGCCTGTACGACGAGCATTGTGGAATACAGGCTCGTTTTTCTCATAATCTTGTGCCACCATTGCCAAGAGCATCGGGGGTAGGGGATCTAGGTCATTGGGTAAGCGCGCGAGAAGAGGATTCCTTTACGGAGTGCTCAGTTTTGTGTCGGTGCTGGTTCTTGGCGCCGGCTTTGGCTATTGGCGCATCTCCCAGGGACCGTTGTCGTTGGGTTTCCTGTCCGGCCCTGTCGAGCGGTTTGTAAACTCCAGCCTTGATGGAATGCGCCTGCGCGTCAAGGACGTGGTGATCGAGCGCGACCCGCAAAGCAATACGATACATCTGCGTTTGCGTCGCGCCCATCTCGAAGACAGCGAGGGCCAGATGATCGCCCGTGCGCCGCGGGCCGGTGTCGGGCTGAGCGCCGCCGCCCTGCTGTCCGGCGAGATCCGCCCGACGGATCTTGAATTCATCGGCCCCAGAATACTCATCAAGCGGAAACTCGACGGGAGTTTCCAGCTTGGTTTCGGTGATGCCGGCACACCGGCCGACAACGGCGTCGCCGATGTTTCGGATGCCGGCTCTCCGGACGGCGTTACAGACCGGAGCGCAGAGGATATTGAAGCTGAGTCGGGCGGTTTTCTTGCTTATATTTTGCAGGCATTCGCGGCCCGCACCGCCAATGATTCCGCGACCTCGGACCTGGGAACGATCGCCATCAGCGACGCGGCGGTGTCGATCTACGACGAAGCCAACGAATCCTTCTGGTATGCGCCGAAAACAAATCTTGTCTTCCAGCGCGTCCCATACGGCATTTCACTGCTCGCCCATGGCAATGTATCAAGCGGCCAGCATCCCTGGAAGTTGCAGTTGGCAGTCGATTATCTCGCCGACAGCGGTCGCTTCAAGGTCACGGCCAAGGTCTTCGATCTGATCCCGGCCGAGATGTCCGATCTGATCTTCGCCCTGTCCAATCTTGCCAAAGTTCAGGTGCCGCTCAACGGCGAAGCGAATTTCGAGTTTGACAGCAAGGGAACCCTGCTGGAGGCGAAGGCGTCCTTTGCCGCAGGCGCCGGGCTGGTTGGGTTTCCGGGTTTTATCACCGAATCGGTACTGGTCGACGAGGGAGCCTTGCAGCTCACCTACGAACCGGACAGTGGCGACATCGTTCTGGAAGACTCATCGATTTACGTGGGCGGCTCGCGTGCCAGCCTGAATGGCCGGTTCTCGCCGATGCACAATGACACCGGGAAGCTCGTGTCGTGGCGCTACCGCATGTCGGCCCGCAATGTCAGCCTGGATACCCAGGGAACCTTCCGCAATCTCCTGGCAATTGACAGTTTTGATCTGCGTGGTCTTGCCGCCATTGAGGAAGGGCGGCTGGATATCGAGGAATTAAAACTGACTGCGGGAGACTCGGTGATCAAACTGCGCGGTACCTTCATCGAAGGTCCAGAAGTGCCCGCAGTGTTCCTTCGCGGCACGATGCGAAACGCGGCCCTGCCGGTGATCATGAAATTATGGCCGCCCGCGGCGGCGCCCGGTGCGCGCAACTGGATTGTCGAACACATGTCCGACGATGCGGTGCTTGACGGCGATCTCGCTGTGAACCTCAGTTCAGAGGCGCTTGCCGCCGCCCTGGAAAGCGCTCCGCTGCCGAACGACCAGCTGTCGTTCGCTTTCAAGCTTCGCAACGTGACGACCCGCTACTTCCGGGATTTTCCCGCGATCACCAACGCCCGGGCGGAAGGTCTGCTGCGCGGCAACGATCTGGAAGTCAGGCTGTCCGAGGGCGACGTGACCCTCGAAACCGGCGACGGGCTGAAAGTCTCCAATGGCCGTTTCTACCTGGAGAATCTTGCCGAGCGCGGGACGATAGGCGACATAACGATAGACGTGTCAGGGACCTCGACGTCAATTCTCCGGCTCGTCGACCGTGAGCCGCTTGGGTATGCCAAGGCCGCCGGCATTGCCCCCGAAGATCTCGGCGGAACCAATGTGACCCGCCTGCATGTTCGATTGCCGATGCTGCACCACCTGACCTTCGATCAGGTGGAAATCAGCGCTCGTTCGGAACTGACCGATGTTGCTCTGGCCTCGATCTTTGAAGGCGGGGACATTCAGTCAGGCACCATGGTTCTCGACGTCGACAAGCAGGGGCTCGTGGGCAAGGGCAAGGTGACGCTCAACGGCGTAAAGACCCAGTTGACCTGGCGCGAGGACTTTGAAGACGCGAAAGCGGGCACCCGTATCAAGGCAGCCGCCGTGCTGACCGAAGAGGCCCGCAAACGGTTGAACCTCGATCTCTCGGGCTTCTTGCGCGGGGCTGTGCCGGTCGTTGTGGAAAGCGGCGCCGGCGGCGGGTTCGAGCGCATGCATATCGAGGCGGATCTCTCCAACGCCGAGATCTTTTTCAGCCAGCTGCAATGGCGCAGGCATGCCGGAAAAGGGGCCAAGGCGTCGTTCGATGTCCACCTTGCCCCCAATGGTACGACCACCGTCACCAACCTTCGCCTTGTCGGGCCCGATCATTTGTCCATGCAAGGCAGCCTGTCGACCAACGCCAAAGGCGCGTTGACTAAAATTGACATGCCCGATGTTCGCCTGGGGGCCGGCAACCGGTTCGCCATTACCGGTTCCACGAACGCCGACGGCGTAACGTCTTTCCGGATTGTTGGCGATTCGTTCGATGCAAGGCCCATCGTCGATGCGATGTTTGGCGAAGGCGAGGCGATCCCCAGCGAGCCTGCTGCGCCGGTCCAACCCGGCCGGAGCCGGGTCAACGTGGTGGCGCAGATCAAGACCCTGTTCTTCCACAACAACGAGCATCTCACCAACGTCTCGGCCAATATGCATATGCTCGGCGGCAATCTGCAGCGCTTTCGCATGAACGGCCAGTTTGCCAACGCCAAGGGGCTTGAGGTGACGATAGCGCCGGACGGTACCGGTCAGCGCCCGATCCAGGTCCTCTCGGATGACGCCGGCGCAACCTTGCGCGCGGTCAATCTCTATACCCGCAGTCACAACGGCACGCTGAAGCTCACGGCAGTGCTTGGTAAACCCGGGTCCGGCGAGGTCAAGAACGGCCGTCTGGGGATCCGGAAGTTCGTGGTGCGCAATGAGCCGGTGCTGCGTGAACTCGGCAGCACCACCCAGCGTACGAATGGTAACGGCAACAACACGCCGAGCGACGATACCCGGTTCGATGTTCTGAAGCTGAAGTTCAGCATCGATCCGACTTACATGCGCATCACCGATGAGGCGATCATACACGGCCCATCCATAGGCTCGACGGTGCGTGGTTCGGTCCGCCGCGACAACGGCCGCATCAAGATCGCGGGCACTCTGTCGCCCGCCTATGCGCTCAATTCGGCAATCGGCAATGTTCCGATCCTCGGCCAGGTTCTGCTCGGCGGTGAGGGGCAGGGGCTGATCGGGGTGACTTTCGCGGTCACCGGCACGTTCGCAAGGCCGCGGGTTACGATCAACCCGGTCTCGGCCCTGGCGCCCGGCTTCCTGCGGCGTTTCCTGGAGATCGGAGAAGACATCTCGCAGCCGGAACCCGCCGGCGACATAGTAGAGCCACAGGCACGGCCCAAGCCGAAGCGAGAGCTCAAATAGTCCGCGTCACGCAGGGCGCAGCAGCGCGTGGCGCTTTTTCCCCACTGAAATCTTGATCACACCGTTCGAGTTGACGTCTCCGGCGCTCAGATTTGCCCGCTCGTCTTCGATGGCGACATCGTTGATGCGGGCGCCGCCCCCGCGCACGAAACGGCGCGCTTCGCCATTCGAGGCGGCGAGGCCTGCTGTCACGATCGCGGTCAGAACGCCCAGCCCGTCGTCGAGTTCGGCACGGGCGATGTCGACCGTCGGGAGGCCATCCGCCGTTGCGCCCTGCTCGAAGGTCTGACGGGCCGTTTCGGCTGCGTTGTCAGCCTCCGCACGGCCATGCACCAGTGCGGTGGCTTCGGTGGCAAGCGTCTTCTTTGCCTCGTTCAGGTCCTGTCCCTGGAGCGCGGCAAACCGTTCGATGTCGTCGAGCGGAAGCTCCGTGAACAGCCGCAGCATCTTGCCGATATCGGCATCTTCCGTATTGCGCCAGAACTGCCAGTAGTCATAGGGGCTCAGCATGTCTTCGTTCAGCCAAACCGCGCCCGCCGCGGACTTGCCCATCTTGGCGCCCGACGAGGTCATCAACAACGGCGTGGTCAGGGCATGCAGCGAGACCCCGTCGACGCGCCGCGCAAGCTCGATGCCGTTGATGATGTTGCCCCACTGGTCGGATCCGCCCATCTGCAGTGTGCAGCCGTATTTGCGCTTCAGCTCGATGAAGTCATAGGCCTGCAGGATCATGTAGTTGAATTCGAGGAACGACAGGGGCTGTTCGCGTTCGAGCCGCAATTTCACAGAGTCGAAGCTCAGCATCCGGTTGACGGAAAAATGACGGCCGTAGTCGCGCAGGAATTCGATGTACTTCAGCTCCGACAGCCACTCGTCGTTGTTGACCATGATGGCGTCCGTCGGGCCGTCGCCGAAAGTGAGGAACTTGTCGAACGTCCGGCGGATGCCCTTGATGTTCGTCGCGATGGTTTCCTCGGTGAGCAACTGGCGCGCGTCGTCCTTGCCGGACGGGTCCCCCACCTTGGTGGTGCCGCCGCCGATCAGCACGATCGGCTTGTGGCCCGCCTGCTGCAGGCGGCGCAACATCATGATGCCGATGAGATGCCCGACGTGAAGGCTCGGCGCCGTGCAGTCGAAACCGATATAGGCGGTGATCACACCCTCTGCGGCAGCCGTGTCCAGACCCTCCGGATCGGAGCACTGATGAATGTAGCCCCGTTCCTCGAGGACCTTGAGGAATTCCGATTTATACGTTGTCATAGGATTTACTGTTTAATGTCGATGGTTCAGTCGAGCTAGATATCGCGCTACGGGCGGGTTGTAAAACATTGCCGGGAGAAAATCACATATGTCTGGCACCGTAACGGCAATTGGGCTGATGAGCGGCACCTCGATGGACGGTATCGATGCGGCCATTCTCGAGACCGACGGCAATGGAAAGGTCACTGCGGGACTGTCCCGGTCGATACCGTGCCCGGGCGATCTCAAGGAGCATTTGTGGCGGGCCGTGGCTGCAGCATCCGATCTCGACGATCGGTTGGCCCGGCCCGGACCCTTGCGCGAAACGGAGCGGGCGGTAACCGCCGCCCATGCAGAGGCGGTGGCGGGGCTCCTGTCCGAAGCCGGCCTGACTGCGGCTGATGTCGACGTCATAGGCTTCCATGGCCAAACCATATTGCACCGGCCGGAGCAGGGCCTGACCGTGCAACTCGGAGACGGCGCCGAACTCGCCCGGTCGACGGGTATTGATGTCGTCTCGGACTTCCGTGCAAACGACATGGCGCACGGCGGAGAGGGCGCACCCTTTGCGCCGGTCTATCATCGTGCGCTGGCGCGCCGTCTGGACGTGGCGCCGGTGGTGTTTCTCAATCTCGGCGGTGTGGCAAACGTCACCTGGATCGACGGCGAAGAACCGCTAATCGCTTTCGACACCGGGCCCGCCAATGGACTGATCGATCAGTGGATGGCGGCGCGCACCGGCAAGTCGATGGATGAGGGTGGCGCCATGGCGGCATCGGGAAAGGTCGACCCGGAACTGCTTTCCAGAATGCTCGAGCATTCTTACTTCTTGCACAAACCGCCCAAGTCTCTCGATCGATTCGATTTCAGCATTGACCCGGTGCAGGGGTTGGCGGACGCGGACGGAGCAGCAACGCTCACCGCCTTTACCGCGGCATCGGTGGCGATGGCCACGGCGCATCTGCCCGCACCGCCACAGCTTTGGATCGCCTGCGGCGGCGGCCGTCACAACCCTGCACTGATGAACGAACTGGGCTCCAGACTGGATGCACCGGTAAAGAGTGCCGAAGATGTCGGCATGCGTGGCGACGCCATTGAGGCCGAAGCCTTCGCCTATATGGCGGCGCGGTCTCTGAAGGGCCTGCCTCTAAGCTTTCCCGGAACAACAGGCGTTTCGGAGCCGGTCACCGGAGGCGTACTGCACCGGGCCGGTTAGGCCCTTTCATCTTCATATGGATTCGCTTGACCGGGTTTTCACGTGTGCTGACAAGGCACGGTCCACGCTGTGGTCTGGCTGACCACAAGTGGGCCGTAACGCAGTTCAGCGGGCGTGAAAACCTGAGCCTTCGGTGGGCCAAATCGGCCCGTCGCCGGCGTTGCAGCGCTTGCCCGATGCACCGCATCGAACGGCGCACCGCGCCTTGTCGAGCGAACCGATTTGGCGCCATCAGGCGTTTCCATATGAAGATGAAAGGGCCTAGGCCGCCTGGGTTTCTCCGAGCCGCTTGTCGAGATAGGCCTCGACGATGGCCACCATGTCTTCCATCTTTTCCTCGAAGAAATGATTGGCGCCGGGCACCACTTCGTGATCGATGACGATGCCCTTCTGGGTCTTCAACCGGTCCACCAGCTTGACGACCTCGTCGTTGGGGACCACGGAGTCGCGGTCGCCATTGACCATCAGTCCGGAAGAGGGGCAGGGGGCGAGAAACGAGAAGTCGTAGAGGTTGGCGGGCGGAGCGACCGAGATGAAGCCGTCGATCTCCGGTCGGCGCATCAGAAGCTGCATGGAGATCCATGCGCCGAAGGAGAAGCCGGCGATCCAGCAGGTGCGCGCATCATGGTTGAAGCCCTGCAGCCAGTCGAGAGCGGTGGCCGCGTCCGACAGTTCGCCCTGTCCTGAATCGAACAGGCCCTGGCTGCGACCGACGCCGCGGAAGTTGAACCTCAGAACCGAGAAATTGCGCTTTACGAACACATAGTAAAGCGCGTGCACGATCGGGTTGTTCATGGTGCCGCCGAATTGCGGATGCGGATGCAGTATGATGGCGATCGGTGCGTTCGGTGACTGGTAGTGGTGATATCGGCCTTCGAGGCGCCCTGAGGGTCCGTTGAAAATGACTTCTGGCATGGAGTTTACTGACCTGTTTCTTGGTTTCTGTGCCGTTTTGAGCTCTGACCGCGAGCCGGCTTGCGATTTTCGGCCGGTGCCGCCTGGCGGATATGCGCGAACACCCGATATGTTCTGAGCGCTTTGGCAAGACAACCGACTAATGGTTTTTGAGGGCGATCCTGTAAGGCATTGCTATCAAACGAAATTTTATCGGCATCTTTGAGTACTTGACTAATTTAGTCGGATTATCTATATCCTCTTTAGAATCGTTCAAGACTGGTTGCGACGCACGCGAACACGTGCAAAATTCAGGCCGCAATCCGGCAGTGAGCGATGGCACGCACCGGCGAGCGCCGTACATAGCACGGAACCGGGGTTCCAATGCAAGTGTTTGAAAACAAAGGCTGCTCACTTTCTGCGTGCGGCACACCGCGAGAAACCGCGAGAACAGGAGACGTAAGGCCATGAAGCTCAGTACACGCGGAAGATACGCGGTAATGGCAATGGCGGACATTGCTCATCATTCGTCCGGCGCGCCTGTTTCTCTCAGTGACATCGCCGAACGACAGGACATTTCATTGGCGTATCTGGAGCAACTCTTCGCCAAGCTTCGCAAGGGCGCTCTGGTGGACAGCGTGCGCGGACCGGGAGGCGGCTATCTGTTGGCGCGACTGGCTGAAGACATTCGGGTGGCAGACATTATCATGGCGGTCGATGAACCGCTGAAAGTGACGCGCTGCGAGGAATTCTCCCCGAAAGGGTGCGTCGGCGGCGTTCGCTGCCTGACGCACGACCTGTGGGAGGAACTGGGTCGTCAGATCCACGTATTCCTCGCCGCCGTGAGTTTGGCCGATGTGGTCAACAAGCGGGTGCTCGGCATGGCCGCGCCGGTGGTTGCACCATCGGCGGGTGTCAACCAGGCGGTCGGACACTGAGCGGCAGGAAGGTTCAGTGAGCACGCACCGTACATATCTCGACCACAACGCGACGGCCCCGCTGCGGCCGCAGGCGGCCGAGGCGTTCGCGCGCGCTCTTCAGGCCGGCGGCAACGCCTCGTCGGTGCATGTTGAAGGCCGCGCCGCGCGCGCCCGCATCGAACACGCTCGCGATCAGGTGGCGGCTCTCGTCAAGGCCCCGGCAGCGGGAGTTGTTTTCACCAGCGGCGGAACCGAGGCCAACAATCTGGCAATTGCCGGCTGCATCGCAGGCGAGGGAGTGGCGCGTCTGCTGGTGTCTTCAATTGAGCATCCGAGCGTCCTCGAGCCCAGCCGTGCGGCCGGCGTTCCGGTGCGCGAGATCGCCGTCACCGCGCAAGGCGTGATTGATTTTGACGATCTGGCGGTGGCCCTGGCCGAGACGGATGACCGCGCGCTGCTTTCGGTCATGCTGGCCAACAACGAAACCGGAGCCGTGCAGCCGATCGCCGAGATTGTGCGCATGGCCCGCGAATACGATGTCGTGGTCCACGCCGATGCGGTTCAGGCGGCCGCGAAAATCGATGTCGACTTCGATGCGCTCGGCGTCAATCTGCTGTCGCTGTCTTCACACAAGCTCGGCGGACCGCAGGGTGCCGGCGCGCTTCTGACACGTGAAGGGGTCAAACTGCGGGCGCAGATGCACGGCGGCGGACAGGAAACAAGACGGCGTGCGGGAACTGAAAACGTTGCCGCAATCGTCGGGTTCGGCGCTGCTGCCGAGGCGGCCGCCGACAGCACGGGCAACGGTTCAATTGTCGGTCTTCGCGATGACATGGAGAAGGCCATCGCGATCCGACTGCCGGATGCAAGAATTCTGTGTGCGGATGGGCCCAGGCTGCCAAACACCACCTGCCTGATGGTGCCACGGGTGCAGGCCGAATATCTGCTCATTGCGCTCGATCTTGAGGGATTTGCGGTGAGTTCCGGCTCGGCCTGTTCGTCCGGCAAGGTGGCACGCTCCCATGTGCTGAGTGCGATGGGCATTGCGGATGAGCTTTCCGATTGCGCCATTCGCATCAGCATTGGATGGGACACCAGCGAACAGGAATTGGAACGTTTTGTCGCGGCTTTGGCGGCATGTTGCGAACGTAAGAAGAGTGCGGTGGCGGAAGCCGCCGCGTGATGATGAGTGTAGACGACCGCGCCACACGGGCGGTTCAATTGGAGGAATAACATGGCGGCTGTTCAGGAAACCGTTGAACAAGTCAAGGGTCTGGCTGTCGAGCAGTACAAGTACGGCTTCTTCACCGACATCGAATCGGAAAAAGCGCCGAAGGGTCTGAACGAGGACATCGTCAAGTTCATTTCCGCCAAGAAGGGCGAACCCGAATGGATGCTCGAATGGCGGCTGGATGCCTATCGCCGCTGGCGTAACCTGGACGAACCCAGCTGGGCCAAAGTGAAGTACCCGCCGGTCGACTTTGATGACCTCTATTACTATTCCGCGCCGAAGCGCGCAGACGACGGGCCGCTGAGCCTCGACGAGGTCGACCCGGAGCTTCTGCGCACTTATGAGAAGCTCGGCATTCCGCTGAGAGAGCAGGAAGTGCTCGCCGGCGTACAGGGCGCCAAGGTCGCGGTGGACGCGGTCTTTGACAGCGTTTCCGTTGTCACCACGTTCAAGGAAGAACTGGCCAAGTCGGGCGTTATCTTCTGCCCGATATCGGAAGCGGTTCAGACGCATCCAGAGCTGGTTCAGAAATACCTTGGCTCCGTGGTGCCCGTGACGGACAACTTCTACGCCACGCTCAACTCAGCGGTCTTCAGCGATGGGTCCTTCGTCTACATTCCCGAAGGCGTGCGCTGCCCGATGGAGCTTTCGACATATTTCCGGATCAACGAAAGTCAGACCGGTCAGTTCGAACGCACCCTGATCATCGCCGACAAGGGCTCCTACGTGAGTTATCTGGAAGGCTGCACCGCGCCGATGCGCGATGAGAACCAGCTCCATGCCGCGGTTGTCGAACTGATTGCGCATGACGATGCCGAGATCAAGTATTCGACGGTTCAGAACTGGTACCCGGGCGATGCGGAAGGCGTCGGCGGGATCTACAACTTTGTCACCAAGCGCGGCGACTGCCGCGGCAAGAACTCCAAGATCTCCTGGACCCAGGTCGAAACCGGATCTGCCATCACCTGGAAGTATCCGAGCTGCATCCTGCGCGGCGACAATTCGCGCGGCGAGTTCTATTCGATTGCCATATCGAACGGCCATCAGCAGATCGATTCCGGCACCAAGATGATCCACCTCGGCAAGAACACGTCGAGCCGGATCATTTCCAAGGGCGTATCGGCGGGCAAGTCGTCCAACACCTATCGCGGTCTTGTAAGCGCGCACCGGCGCGCGTCCGGCGCCCGCAACCACACCCAGTGCGACTCGCTTCTGATTGGCCAGACCTGCAGCGCGCATACGGTGCCATACATCGAGTCAAAGAACTCAACCGCCAAGTTCGAACATGAGGCGACCACATCAAAGATCGGTGACGATCAGTTGTTCTACTGCCGTCAGCGCGGCCTCAACGAGGAAGAGGCGGTTGCACTGATCGTCAACGGGTTCTGCAAGGAGGTCCTCCAGCAGTTGCCCATGGAATTTGCCGTCGAGGCCCAGGCGCTGGTCGGCATCAGTCTGGAAGGGTCGGTCGGCTGACCGGTCCGTGGAAGTTTAAAGAGATATTGAGGAGCGCGTAGCAGAAATGCTCGAGATTAAGAACCTGCATGCAAAGGTCGAAGACCAGCCCATTTTGCGTGGCATTGATCTGACGGTGAACCCTGGAGAAGTGCACGCCATCATGGGGCCGAACGGCTCCGGCAAAAGCACTCTGTCCCACGTTCTCGCCGGTCGGGACGACTATGAAATCACCGAAGGGTCCGTCTCATACAAGGGCGAGGACCTGCTTGAAATGGAGCCCGAGGAACGCGCCGCGCATGGCCTGTTTCTGGCATTTCAGTATCCCATCGAGATCCCCGGCGTCGCCACTATGACGTTCCTCAAGACGGCGGTGAACTCGCAACGCAAGTTGCGCGGCGAAGACGAGCTGGCAACGCCGGATTTCATGAAGCTGGTGCGCGAGAAGGCCGATCAGTTGAAGGTTTCGCAGGACATGCTGCGCCGGTCGGTCAATGTCGGTTTCTCGGGCGGTGAAAAGAAACGCGCGGAGATCCTGCAGATGGCGGTTCTCGATCCGACCCTGTGTGTGCTGGATGAAACCGATTCGGGCCTCGATATCGATGCCCTGCGGGTTGTCGCCGACGGCGTCAACGCGTTGCGCGGCCCCGATCGGGGCATGGTGATCATCACCCACTATCAGCGCCTGTTGAACTATATCGTGCCGGATCATGTACACGTGCTTTCGGCCGGCAAGATCGTGCGGTCCGGCGGCAAGGAGCTCGCCCTCGAACTCGAAGAGAGCGGTTACGCCGCCTATGAGGCGGACGCGGCCTGATGAGCATTCAACGATCAGAAGCCGAAACGGCGTATCTAGAAGCCTTTGCCGAGGCCGGAGAAGTCCTGCCGAAGGCCCAATGGCTCGAGCCGGCACGACAGGCCGCCCGGGACAGTTTTGCCGAGACCGGTCTGCCGCACCGGCGTGACGAAGCCTGGCGTTGGACCGACCTCCGCACGGTTCTGGACACCGGGTTCCCACCCGCATTGACCGGTTCACAGTCCGAAGTGCCGGCCGGCGTGAAGTCGCCTTTCACCGCTCTCGACCGTCATGTCATCATGTTTGTTGACGGGCACCTGCGCGCGGAACTTTCCGACTATGAAGGCCTGTGTGGTGCAGCGCAGTGCGTGTGCATTGACGAGGATCTGGACGATGCCCCGCAGTGGCTGCGCGAGAAGTTCGGCAGCGCCTTCACCGACGAGCATGATGCCGTGTCGGCACTCAATACGGTGTTCCTCACAGGAGGCATCGCCATTTCGGTGCCGGCCGGGACAAAGGTCGACAAACCGGTGGAGCTGATATTCGTCAACACCGGCACCGAGCCCCAGACACTCAACACCCGCTGCCTGCTGGTCCTGGGTGACGGCGCTGAAATCACATTGCTGGAAACCCATCTCGGCGTAGGCGATGGCCGCTATGTGGCCAACAGTTGGACCGAGGTGTTTCTGGGAACCGGCGCCAGGGCCGAGCACATCAAAGTGCAGAACGAAACGGCCTCGGCGGTTCATCTGGCCAATACCCATTCGGTGATCGGCGCGGGCGCCACATTCAACTCGCTTTGCCTTTCGGCGGGCGCTCAGACCACACGCAATCAGATCAAGTCCCGGCTGGACGGCGAGGGCGGTCACGTCGGCATCGCGGGCGCCTACATGCTGTCGGACCGGCAGCATTGCGATACCGCGCTTATGGTCGATCACGCAGTGCCCGAATGTACCAGCGGCGAACTCTTCAAATGCGTGATGGACGATCATGCCCGTGGTATCTTCCAGGGTAAGATCATTGTTCGTCCCGACGCGCAGAAGACCGATGGCATGCAGATGACCCAGGGGCTTTTGCTGTCCGAGACCGCGGAGTTTGACGCCAAACCGGAACTTGAGATCTTTGCCGATGATGTGCGTTGCACCCATGGCGCCACCTGCGGCGAACTCGACGAAGACCAGATGTTCTATCTTCGCAGCAGGGGCATTCCGGCCGATGAGGCAAAGTCGCTTCTGATTGCGGCTTTTATCGGAGAGGCGGTGGACGAGATTGAGTCCGAAGAAATCCGTGATCTGGTGAAGGCCTATGTGGCAGAATTGCGCGATGGCGCAGGAGACGGGTCGTAATGAGTGACGTGGCCGTTGTGAGCAGACAGAGCGTTGGCGGGTTCGATGTTGAACGCGTCAGGGCGGACTTTCCGATTCTGAGCCGGGAAGTCTACGGCAAGCCGCTGGTTTATCTCGACAATGCCGCGTCGGCGCAGAAGCCGAGTGTGGTGATCGACGCCATGCGCGAGGCATATGAGTCCGAATATGCCAATGTGCACAGAGGCCTGCACTACCTCTCCAACACCGCAACCAGCAATTTCGAGGCGGCCCGCGAAAAGGTGCGCAAGTTCCTGAACGCGCCGACGGGCGACGCCGTCATCTTCACCCGCAATGCAACGGAAGCCATCAATCTGGTCGCCTCCAGCTGGGGGATGGACAATATCTCGGAAGGCGACGAGATCATCGTTTCCATTCTGGAGCATCATTCGAACATCGTACCCTGGCACTTTCACCGTGAACGCAACGGCGCGGTGCTCAAATGGGCGCCGTGTACCGATGACGGCGAGTTCCAGCTCGACGAGTTCGAAAAACTGATCACGCCGAAGACCAAGATCGTCGCCATCACCCATATGTCCAACGCCCTCGGCACCATCACGCCGATGCAGGAGATCATCCGGATCTCCCACGAGCACGGCATACCGGTGCTGGTCGACGGCAGCCAGAGCGCGGTTCACATGCCGATCGACGTTCAGGCGCTCGATTGCGACTTCTTCGTCTTCACCGGTCACAAGGTCTACGGCCCCTCCGGTATCGGTGTGCTTTATGCAAAGCCCGAGATCCTGCGCGCCATGTCGCCCTATCAGGGCGGCGGCGAGATGATCGGCTATGTCCAGACAGACGACATCACCTATGCCGACATCCCGCACCGGTTCGAAGCGGGCACTCCCGCGATTGTTCAGGCGATCGGGCTCGGCGAAGCGGTCCAGTACATCATGGATGTCGGACGCGAGAACATCGTCGATCACGAGCGCAAGCTGCTGGATTATGCGACCGCGCGGTTGTCGGAGCTGAATTCGTTGACACTGTTCGGCACGACGCCGAACAAGGGGTCCATCGTTTCATTTGCGATGGAGGGCGTGCATGCGCACGATATCTCCACCGTAATTGACCGCTCAGGCGTCGCCGTGCGGGCGGGCACTCACTGTGCCGAACCGCTTTTGTCGCGGTTTGGCGTGACGTCCACCTGCCGGGCGTCGTTCGGCATGTACAACACCACAGATGAGGTCGACACGCTGGTGGACGCCCTCATCGGTGCTTCTGAGTTTTTCTCGTAAACGGGACCGTCGCCATGGAAAATCGCGATACTATTGATCTCAACACCACGCCGGAACCGGCTGCAGAGCCGGTGGAAAAAGCGCAGGAGAGCGCCATACCGGCGGAGGAACTGGAGCGCCTGACCCACGACATGGTTGCGGCGATCAAGACGGTCTATGACCCCGAGATCCCGGTGGACATTTACGAGTTAGGTCTTATCTATAAGATTGACGTGGACGACGACCGCAACGTCAAGGTTGATATGACGTTGACGGCGCCCGGCTGTCCGGTTGCCGGCGACATGCCGATCTGGGTCGAAGAAGCGATCCACATGGTGGAGGGCGTTGGCGAGGTCAGAGTGAACCTGACATTCGACCCTCCGTGGGATATCACAAGGATGTCCGACGAAGCGCGTGTTGCGCTGAATATGTTTTAAGATCACGGATTCCTTGGAAGGCAGCGAGACATGACTTCAAGAATACGTCCCAGACCAAAAGTAGTCACCCTGACCGACGGGGCTGCGGATCGGATCAAGGCCATCATGGCGCGCACCGGCAGCAATGTCATTGGCGTACGGGTCGGCGTGACCAATGGCGGCTGCGCCGGCATGAGCTACACAATGGAGTATGCCGAGGAACACAATCCTCTGGACGAAGTCGTTGAAGACAAGGATGTCACCATTCTGATCGATCCCGCGGCGGTATTGTTCCTGCTTGGCACCGAGATGGATTACAAGGTCGAACAGCTGTCGTCCGGTTTTACATTTTCCAATCCGAACGAGACGAGCGCGTGCGGCTGCGGTGAATCCGTGTCGATCACGCCGGCCGCATTGCCGCCGGAATTTGCAGCTGGAACGGAACCTCGCAAGGACGCATAGATTTGGCCGTAAGCGCGGAATTTCTGGAGTTCCTTTCAGAACAGCTCGAGGGTTTTGGTCCTGTTGACGTCAAGCGCATGTTCGGCGGCGCCGGCATCTTCCGCGAAGGCCTGATGTTTGGTCTGATCGCCGATGAAGTGTTGTTTTTGAAGGTTGACGACACCACCAGGGCCGACTTCGAGAACGAGCAGTCCGGCCCTTTCATGTACGAGAAGAACGGCAAGGCGATGGAGATGTCCTACTGGCGGCTTCCCGAACGCCTTTATGACGAGCCGGAAGAGTTCACCGAGTGGGCCCGCAAAGCCTTCTCCGTCGCGCTGCAGGCGGACAGCAAGAAACCGGCACGCCAGCGCAAACATTCAGCAAAGTAGGCAGTTGGCTCCAACCGGTGTACCCGTTGCGGGCAGACGTGCGCCGATTGGCGTCGGTCAGGCCGCGTTGATGTCGAGGTCGATGTCAGGGTCGGTTTCGCATTTGACTTGGTTTCGCCCCGCGCCCTTTGCAGCATAGAGGCATGCATCGGCACGATGGATCCACGTGTCGATACCTTCGCCGGGACGGAATTTCGCCGCGCCAAAAGACATAGTGACGTTGCCGAGGTCTTCGCCGGTTGATTTCTTGACCAGCTTTTTCGTCAGAACTGTCTTGCGGATGTGATTTGCAACCGTAATGGCCGCCTGCAGGCTCGTATCGGGCAACAGCACGACAAATTCCTCGCCGCCGTAGCGTGCCGCAAAGTCCTGGCCCTTGAGAACCGACGTCATGCATGTCGCCACCAGGCGCAAAACCTGATCGCCGGTTTGGTGGCCGTAAGTGTCATTGAATTTCTTGAAGCGGTCGATGTCGCCCATCAGCAGGCAGAGCTCCTGCTCGTCCTCGATCGCCGCTCCGGACATGGTCTTGATCGTCTCGTCGAAGGCCTTGCGGTTGGCTATGCCGGTCAACTGATCATTGCGTGACTCGAAGCGCACGGTCTCAAGGTTCTGGTTCAGCTCGGCGATTTGCTCTTGCGACGTATTGAGCCTCTCTTCCAGCGCGCGGTTGTGGTCCTGCATGGCCTGAGTTGACTCCAGCAGTCGTGAAACGATGTCCTGCACATTCGTTGAATCCGACGCACCGACGAGTTCCTCACTGGCGCTGCCAAGCGACCGGCCGTAATCGGACGTCTGTCCTTGCGCAACGCCAAGAGTTGTTATGACCTGCTCAAGTTCGCCGCTGACCTGCTGAGAGACCTTGGTCACCGTTTCGGTGTCGAGAGGTGGCGCGAGGTTTTCATCGTAAATTTTGTCTGCCACGGTCTGCGGCAGAGTGCCTTCGTCACCGACGGCCCGGTCGACTTCGGCCATCAGGGCACGATTGTGCCCCATAGAATAGTTGTACCACAGTTCAAAATTCTGCGGTGTGGCCGGGCATCGCCGCTCGACCATGAGCGCCATGGCCTTGTGGGCCTGCGCGAGAGATTTTTCGTACTCAGAGGAGTTGCTCACCATGTGCCTCTCTGTTCTGGAGAGTGCCGAATTTGGTTACCGCATGCGCGGACCGTCCCGAACAGACACAATATGCGCTTTTGAGATTACCGTTTCGTAAACCAAACCGTTAGTGCACCAACGAGTCAGCCGTCTTTGCGCAGCGGCTTCATCAGAAACGCCGGTACATGGTCGCCAAGCCCCAATACTTCTTTGCCACGATCCGACTTGCGTCTCGAGTCAGGTTGCTTATCGGTGGTTGCAGTCCGTCTTGGTTTCGCTTTTTCGTCCGGCGTTCCGGTTTTCTCGGAGACTTCACGGTCGCCGTCGTCGGGCTTTCTGTCGTCGCGCTTTCTGTCGTCGGGCTTGCCTTCACCGCGCTTGTCTTCACCGCGTTTGCTATCGTCACGTTTGGGTTCGCGGCCCCGCCTTGCCGGCTTGGCGCCCCGTCCGCGGCCTCGGCCACGCCGTTCCGGGGTGTCGTCGTCGGAGGTCTCCGCCGGCTCGCCTTCGAGCCAGGGAAGAGAGCTGCCAATGAGTTGTTCGATTGCTGAAATCTTCGACCTGTCGGAGCGTGCGACCAGGCCGATGGCGTGTCCTTCCTTACCCGCGCGTCCGGTGCGGCCGATGCGGTGGATGTAATCTTCTGGTGCGTCCGGGATATCGAAATTGAAGACGTGGCTCACTTCGGGAATGTCCAGTCCGCGCGCCGCCACGTCACTTGCAATCAGATAAGTGATTTCTCCGTCGCGAAACATCTGAAGCGTTTCGAGACGCGCATGCTGGTTCATGTCGCCATGCAGGGCGCGGCCGGAAAGCTTGTGACGTTCAAATGACTTCTCAAGAAGGGCGACATCACGTTTGCGGTTGCAGAACACGATGGCGTTTTTGACCGGCTGTGTCGTCAGAATGCGCCGCAGGGCGTCGCGCTTCCCCTTGGGATCGGAGGGAACGGCCACCCACCCCTGAGTGATCGTGGACGCCGCCTGGCTTCGTGCCGCAACCTCGATCTGGGTCGGGTTGTTCAGGAAGGCTTTTGTGATTCGCTGAATTTCCGGTGGCATTGTGGCCGAAAAGAAGAGGGTCTGACGGCTTTTCGGCAGGAGCTTGCAAATACGCTCAATGTCGGGAATGAACCCCATGTCGAGCATTCGGTCGGCCTCGTCGACGACCAGCACCTCGACGCCGTTCATCATCAGCTTGCCGCGCTCGAAATGATCGAGCAGGCGTCCCGGTGTGGCGATCAGTACGTCCGCGCCCTTTGCCAGCTTGCGGTCCTGATCGGCGAAGGAAACGCCGCCAATGAGAAGTGCGATCGTGAGTTTGTGGTTGGCACCCACCAGCTCGAAGCTCTCGTGCACCTGAGCCGCAAGTTCCCGCGTCGGCTCGAGAATCAGCGTTCGCGGCATCCGTGTGCGCGCCCGTCCTTTTTCCAGCCGATTCAGGATCGGCAAGGTGAACGAAGCGGTTTTGCCGGTGCCGGTTTGTGCTAGCCCCATCACATCACCGCCCTGGAGGACGACGGGGATTGCTTGTTCCTGGATCGGGGTAGGGGTGTCAAATCCTGCCGCCTGCACGGCGGCCAGCACCTTGGGACTTAGGCCAAGTTGATCGAAGCTCATATCGACGTGTCTTGTTCTTTCTCGGAGATCGGATCTCTCGCGGGCGCGGATCTTTCAGGGGATGGGCCGGATTATGCTTCCACCACGGACAGCAAACGCTAACCTCCGCGCAAAGTTAGCGCGAACATGTGGAAACCGCGTAGCAATGTCAAGTGTGGTGTTGTCTGGGGGTAATCGGTGGCCGCGTCGGTAGAATTGCCGTCCGTGACGTTTGGCGGGTTATTCGGCAAGCTCCTCGATCAGGGCGTTGCTCATATCGGTCCATGACTGGAATGCATTGCCTGCCTGCAGGGTCTCAAGCCCCTTCAGCGTGAAGCTTCCCGGTGTCGCGAGTTCCTCGACAATGGCATCGAGGGGCACGTGACTGCGCTCAGCGGCCATGACGGCGGTCGATTTCGTCAGCTCGCTCACCAGTTGCCTTGCAGTCTGCGGTTCGAGGCCCGCCGCTTCGTTCCATTCGACCATGCGCGCCAGCAGGCCGAACAGCATGCTCGAGTAGCAAACCGTGACCGTTGCCGCGTTGAAGAGGTGCTCGGAGCCCAGCGGAATGACGGTCCCGCAGTTCGACAACACAGCGGTTGCCGCTGCATTGTCGGGAAAGATGCATGTCGGGCTTTCACCAAACTCGGCGCCCACCGTGGGCATCGCCCGGACCAGCGACGCTTCGCCGGTGAGCGGGGCAAGCTGGTCGAGAGCGAGGCCGGCGCAACACGAAACGACCGTCTGGTCTGCACGCCAGGGCAGGTCTTTGACCACATCCAGGGCATGAAACTGACGCACGCCGATCAGCACCACGTCGCTTTTTTCCACAAGATCCTTGTTGTCAGCGGCAATCTCCACGCCAAACCGCGCCTTCAGGTCGCCGGCGAGTTCCGCGTTGCGCGGCGAAAGCCGGATTTCCAGGGCGTTGTCCCCCGCCACCAGGCCGGGCACCATGTGATAGGTCAGGTGGCCGACACCCAGAATGCCGACTTGAATGGGCTTCATGTGATCGAGGTCCTTGTTGCTATGATTGCCTGCCGGGGGTCTGCAGAAGTGCGGGGATCGCATCTTCCACCTGACCGCACACGATGGCGCCGGCGGCCTGCAGCTCGGAGGTGACATCGACGGGAAGGCTGGTGTTGGACCCCTTGGGGATCTGATTGAGGCGTCCACCGACGAGCACCGGGATGTCGAGGCCGTTTGCCTTCAATTCCGCCTTCACCGATGTGATGTACTCAAGGGCGATCCCGTTATAGGTCGAGATCGCAATGGCGTCCGCGCCGGTTGTCCTGGCCGTCGCCACAAGATCGTCCGGGTCGGCGGAGATCCCGCCGTCAATCGATCCGATGCCGACATTCGCAAACACCCGTTCGATCACCAGCTTGCCGTGTTCGTGAACATCCGTCGTTGCGACCAGCACCTTGAACCCGGCATCGCGGACAGCCGCTATATCGTCGTCCGATATATGGCCGATCCGCTCGGTTGCCATGTGTTCGACTTCTTCCATGATCGGTGAGGGCGCAACTGGCGCCCTGCCACGCAAGGCGTCCGCGTCCGTGAGGCCCGCGCCAAAGGCCTGTTCCAGCTGTTTGCTGCCGAGCCGTTTAAGGGCGAGCAGCATTTCGGCCGCGTCCGTCGTGTCGATGCCCGCTTCTGTCAGGCCCGACATGACGTTTTGAAAGAACTTCCGGCCGCCCTCGGCAATCTCCGCGCCATGCCGCTCGGCCCGTTCGAAGTCAAACAGGCCGTCGTAACCTTGTGCGCTCTCCACCAGGCGGCCGGCAAAGAGCTGCGCGTCAACGATCTCATCGATGTCGGGGATACGGCTGTTCTCGCGGATCGGAACCGCATTGACCGCATGGCCGGTCGCCGTATGCCTCTGGCCGGTGATGTCGCACAGGAGATAGGCTGCAAGGCTTGCATAGTTTTGCGCATCGCCGCCGGTATAGCTCACGGTGTTGCCGTAGACCATCGTGCCGGGAGTTTCAGTGACCTGCGCCATCGCGGTCTGAAAGGCCAGGCGCCGGAACGGGTCTGAGAAATGGTGGCCGTAGCAATGGCTCATCGACGCTCCAATCAGATCCTCCACGATGTATTTTTCGAGCAGGACCGCGCCGATGCTCGATGCCAGGTCGGTAAACAGGGCGGCAAAGCCGTCATCCAGGTTGGAATGCACCAGGATTTCCACGTCCTGAGCCGCAATCAGGCCAAGCGCCGTCACTGTTGCCTCTGTCACCGCCACATCGTCATCCCATCCCGGCAGCCGGAAGGTGAAGTATTGGCCGAGATTGCCGATCGCCGTGGAGCCGGCGGCGAGAGCGGCCTGGGTGTTCTCGATGGCGGCGGGAAATCCGAGCACGAAATCGCCGAAATGCGGTGCGACGGGCGCCGCCTGGGTCAGATGTACGAAGTCCTCGATATCTTCGAGCAGGAGCCCGGTGCCGCGCATCTCTTCGGTGCGGTCGTCGCGGGCATATCCCATGGACCAGTCAAGGCAGATCCCACTGCGGTCGACGGTGACGCCCTGGCGGGCGCAGGTTTCATGAACCTCGGCGAAGGCTCGCCGGGTTTTGTCTGGGTCGCGGAAGCCGATCTGGGCGTGCTGCGTGATGCGGCCTGAAGCGGCGCAGGCGCGCTTGAAGTCGGCCTCGCACGCGTGTCCGACATGGGACAGGAACGCGCTTTCGCCGAGCCGCCAGTCGCGCGCAAGGACGCTGCCGCGATCCAGTAGCTCGCTGCCGGCAGGCAATTCCGGCTCCGGAAGAATATCTTTGCGTTTGAGCGCCATGATCAGGGAAGACGATAAGAGCAAAGCTGCTGGCGCGAAACAAAAAACGGCGGCCCGGAGAGCCGCCGAATTTCTTGTTTGCCCACTCCTGCGGGCAACTTGATCAATTGGTAACTCGGCGCACTTCGTCCTCGACCGGGCCAAGCCACCGGTCAAGTGCTCCACCGATCATACCGCCGGCGACCGGGGCAACCCAGAACAGCCAGAGCTGTTGCAGGGCCCAGCCGTCGGCAAACAGGGCCGTTGCGGTGCTGCGGGCCGGATTGAGCGATGTGTTGGCGACCGGAATACTCATGATGTGCATGACCGCGAGGGTCAGGCCAATGGCCAGCGGCGCGAAACCGGCTGGCGTCTTGGGCCGTGTTACCGTGAGAATCACGAACACGAACAGCGCCGTCTGCATCACTTCGGTAATGAGTGCCGCGCCCATCGAAAACCCGCCGGGTGAATTGGCCCCATAGCCGTGGGAGGCAACGCCTCCAGGTGTCCATCCCGCCTTCGAAGACAAGATGATGTAGAACACAAGCGCCGCCGCTGCACCGCCGATCACTTGTGCGATGACGTACGGAGCGATGTCTTTGGCCGGAAACCGGCCGGCCGCCCAAACACCGAACGTGACCGCCGGATTGAAATGGCCGCCGGATATCGGGCCGACCGCATAAGCCATCGCGGTAACCGTCAAACCGACACCAAGTGCGACGCCAAGTATTCCTGAGCCAACACCCGGCACCCCGGCACTGATCATTGCGCAGCCGCAGACCGCTGAAACGAGCATGAACGTTCCAATGAACTCTGCGGCCAGTTTTTTTGGCACATCCTCCATGTCTTTCCCCTTGTATCTGCCCCAGCAGAAATGCCGGTCCGATATGCGGTAACGCACTGCCGACACAGGGCAAACGTTATGACAATCGGCTGTGAACGCAAGTGGATTATCGGAAGGTTTGCACGGTGTCGTTTGCATGCAAATTGCTCCACCGAACAGGAGTGATATCGCCCCGATCCGTTCAGATTCTGCCGACCATGTCTGCACGCCCATTTGCGCCGCCACTATTCGGATCTATGTGAAAGGCCTTGGGCCGGCTGGCTATTCGAGGCCAAGGCAACGGCGGTGCTCGGACCATCATGCCGGATCACTTTTCAAGGGTTGATGATCCTTGTATACGGAAGGCAGTGGAAAAAAATTGCAGAACAGGAACGGAGTAATCATGGAGAGCGAAAGCAAGTGCCCGGCAATGGGCGGGGGCGGCAGACACATGGCGGTCGGAAGCACGGCGAACCAGCGCTGGTGGCCAAATCAGTTGAACCTGAAGGTTCTCCAGCAGAATTCTCCCCAGTCCGATCCAATGGGCGAGGAGTTCGATTATGCTGAGGAATTCAAGAGCCTTGACCTGAATGCCGTCATTGAGGACCTCACGGCATTGATGACGGACTCGCAGGACTGGTGGCCGGCAGACTACGGCCACTATGGACCACTCTTCATCCGGATGGCGTGGCACAGCGCCGGCACGTACCGTGTCTATGACGGCCGCGGTGGCGCGTCCAGCGGCACCCAGCGCTTCGCCCCCCTCAACAGCTGGCCCGACAACGGCAATCTCGACAAGGCGCGCCGTTTGCTGTGGCCGATCAAGCAGAAGTACGGCCGGAAACTTTCCTGGAGCGATTTGCTGATCCTGGCCGGGAACGTTGCGCTTGAATCGATGGGGTTCAAGACCATGGGATTCGGCGGCGGTCGCGAGGACGTCTGGGAGCCCGAAGAGGACATTTACTGGGGCCCCGAGACCGAGTGGCTTGGGGACGAGCGTTACTCCGGCGACCGGGAGCTCGCGAACCCTCTCGGCGCCGTCCAGATGGGTCTGATCTACGTGAACCCGCAAGGCCCGAACGGCAACCCGGATCCGGTTGCCTCCGGCCGGGACATTCGTGAGACCTTCGCGCGCATGGCGATGAACGACGAAGAGACGGTTGCGCTCGTTGCCGGCGGACACGCGTTCGGCAAAGCCCATGGCGCGGCAGACCCGGACCAGTATGTCGGTCCAGAGCCTGAGGGGGCCACCTTGGAGGAGCAGGGCCTCGGTTGGAAGAGCAGCTTTGGCACCGGCAAGGCCGGCGACGCGATCACCAGCGGCATCGAGGGCGCATGGACCGAAACCCCGATCAAGTGGGACAACAACTACTTTGACGTCCTGTTCCGCTATGACTGGGAGCTGTCGAAGAGCCCCGCCGGTGCGCACCAGTGGACACCCAAGAACCCGGAAGCGGCAGGCACCGTGCCGGACGCGCACGATCCGTCGAAAAAGCACGCCCCCATGATGACGACGGCCGATCTGGCGCTCCGGATGGACCCGATCTATGAGCCCATTTCCCGGCGCTTCCACGAAAACCCGGAGCAGCTCGAAGAGGCCTTTGCCAAGGCCTGGTATAAGCTGACGCACCGCGACCTGGGGCCGATCACCCGGTGTCTCGGCAATCTGGTTCCCGATGAGCCGCAGATTTGGCAGGATCCGGTGCCCGAGGTGAACCACCAACTGGTCAACGATCAGGATATCGCCCACCTCAAGGCCAAGCTCCTTGACTCTGGCCTGTCCATCTCCCAGTTGGTCACGACCGCCTGGGCGTCGGCGGCCACTTTCCGCGGCTCCGACAAGCGCGGCGGCGCCAATGGCGCGCGCATTCGCCTGGTCCCGATGAAGGACTGGGACGTGAACCAGCCGGCCGAGCTGGCCACGGTGCTGCAGGCCCTGGAGAAAGTGCAGGCGGAGTTCAACGGCTCGCAATCCGGCGGCAAGAAGGTCTCGCTTGCTGACCTGATCGTCCTGGGTGGCTGCGCGGCCGTCGAGGAAGCCGCGAAGAAGGCAGGTCACGATGTGGATGTTCCTTTCACGCCGGGTCGTACGGACGCATCGCAAGAGCAAACCGAGGTTGCCTCCGTGGCCCATCTCGAGCCGAAATCGGACGGGTTCCGCAACTATATCGGCAACGGCCACCGGCGTTCAGCCGAGGAGCAACTGGTCGACCGGGCGAATTTGCTGACGCTGACCGCGCCCGAGATGACGGTGCTCGTTGGTGGATTGCGGGCCTTGAATGCAAACGCCGGCGGAACGGCGCACGGCGTCTTCACCAAGCAGCCCGAAACGTTGACCAATGACTTCTTCGTCAACCTGCTCGACATGAACACGTCGTGGCAGAAGTCCGGCTCGGACGAGAATGTGTTCGAGGGACGCAACGGTTCGGGCGGGGTCAAGTGGACCGGCACCGCCGTCGACCTCGTCTTCGGGTCGAACTCCCAGCTCCGGGCTGTCGCGGAAGTCTATGCATGCGACGACTCGCAAGAGGCGTTCGTTCATGACTTTGTGGCCGCGTGGGACAAGGTGATGAACCTTGATCGCTTCGATCTTGCGTGACCCCGGCAGATAGGACTTTGAGGGCTTCTGGAGCGGGATCAGAAAAAATCGATACCGGTGGTCCCGCTCCGAAGTGATAGCAATGGATCATGATCGTCCCAGGTGGTGCTACCTGAGCCGATCGTGATCTGGATCGCAGCCGCGAACGGACATCAGGCGGCGCATTTATGGACAACGGCACCAAAGCGGAAACGCTTCTGCAGACGATGATCGATGCGGTTTGGGTCTCGCACAAGCTGCGTGCAGTGGGCGCGCGCGCCGGTGCGGTCAATGCGGCGGGCGGCGGCACCTGGGGCATCCTGCACACCCTGATGCGTGATGGTCCCAAGACCGTGCCGCAGATTGCCCGCATGCGCCCGGTTGCACGCCAGCACATTCAGGTACTGGCCAATGAGCTTGCCGGGCGGGGGCTAATCGCGTTCGAGAGCAATCCTGCGCACAAACGCTCCAAGCTTGTGGTGGTGACGCCGGCGGGGGTCGTCCATTATGAATCTGTGAAGAAGCGACTGCTTGGTCTTGCTGATGAAATCGGAGCGAATATATCCGCTGATGACATTGCGACCGCAAGCCGCGTTCTAAAGCAGGTCATGAGCGAGATCGACAAGCAGATCGATCCGAACACAAAATAGGCAGAGCAACCGATGGCCGGATCCGACAAGGACAATGCTGGCGTTGTTGCGCACCCGCCGTTTATCTATCTGGCCGGACTGGTGGCGGGCACCGGTATGGAATTGCTCGCACCATTGGGGCAGGGCGCTTTTGCCGTCGTGACCTGGCAGGTCGCGTGCGGTCTTGCGATCGTTCTGGCGGGCGCAGCACTCCTGCTGTTCGCTGCCCGCAGGTTCATTGTGGCGGGAACCAACATCCCGACCCATCTGCCGTCGACGGCGCTGGTCACCACCGGCCTTTATCGCTGGACGCGCAATCCGATCTATGTGGCCTTGACTCTGATCTATCTGGGGCTGTCGATCTGCGGCGGACTGTGGTGGGCGCTGCTCCTCCTGCCCGTTGTGCTCGTGGTCATGCGCTATGGCGTCATCGCCCGCGAGGAAGCCTATCTTTCTGCGAAGTTTGGCGATGACTACACCGAGTACCGCAATCGCGTGCGCCGCTGGCTGTAAGTTCGGTTGCGGGCATCGTTGGGCTTGCAGACCCGGGGCATTGGTCGCTACATAGCGCCCATGGCAACGATAGAATCCCAAATCAATACCAAGTCCGAGGACTTCCGCGCCAACGCCGCCGCAATGGAGGCCGTGGTCGCCGATCTCAACGACAAACGGGCGCTCGTCGGTCTCGGCGGCTCGGAACGCTCGCGCGAGCGGCATCTGGGCCGTGGCAAGCTTCTGCCGCGCGACCGGGTCATGCAGCTCGTCGACCCGGGCTCGCCGTTCCTTGAGCTTTCGCAACTGGCGGCGCTCGACATGTATTCCGGCGACATCCATTCCGCCGGTGTCATCACCGGCATAGGCCGCATCGAGGGGCGCGAATGCGTCATCGTCTGCAACGATGCGACGATCAAGGGCGGCACCTATTATCCGATGACGGTGAAGAAGCATCTGCGCGCCCAGGAGATCGCCCGCGAGAACCGTCTGCCCTGCATCTATCTGGTCGATTCGGGCGGCGCCAATCTGCCGAACCACACGGAAGTCTTTCCCGACCGCGAGCATTTCGGCCGCATCTTCTACAACCAGGCGACCCTGTCGTCCCTCGGCATTCCCCAGATCGCCTGCGTCATGGGGTCGTGCACGGCGGGTGGCGCCTACGTGCCGGCCATGTCGGACGAGACCATCATCGTGCGCAAACAGGGCACGATCTTTCTCGGCGGACCGCCGCTGGTGAAGGCCGCCACCGGCGAAGAGGTCACGGCGGAGGACCTCGGAGGCGCCGACGTGCATGCCCGTGAATCGGGCGTTGCCGATCACTACGCCATGGACGACACCCACGCCCTTGCCCTGGTGCGCCAGATCGTGCGCGACCTCAACACCCGCAAGCAGATCGAGATTCCCCTTCGCGATCCCGCTGCGCCGAAATACGAAACCGGCGAGCTGAACGGGATCGTGCCGCCATCCGTCGCCGTCCAGTACGATGTCCGCGAAGTGATCGCCCGCCTTGTGGACGGCTCTGATTTCGACGAGTTCAAGAAACTTTACGGGACCACGGTGATCACCGGCTTTGCGCACATCATGGGCATGCCGGTCGGCATCATCGCCAATAACGGCATCCTCTATTCTGAATCGGCCCAGAAAGCCGCGCATTTCATCGAGTTGTGCTGCCAGCGCCACATCCCGCTGGTGTTCCTGCAGAACATCTCGGGCTTCATGGTCGGCCGCAAATACGAATCCGGCGGCATTGCCCGCAACGGCGCAAAGATGGTGACCGCGGTTGCCTGTGCCCAGGTGCCGAAGTTCACCGTGATCATCGGCGGTTCCTTCGGCGCCGGCAATTACGGCATGTGCGGGCGCGCCTATTCGCCGCGTTTCCTGTTCATGTGGCCCAATGCACGCATCTCCGTGATGGGCGGTCCCCAGGCGGCATCGGTGCTGGCCCAGGTCAAGCGCGACAATATCGAAGCTGACGGCGGCTCCTGGTCAATGGAGGAAGAAGAGGACTTCAAGCGTCCGACGCTTGAACAGTTCGAGCGCGAAGGCCATCCCTACTTCGCCACCGCCAGGGTTTGGGACGACGGTGTCATCGCGCCGGGCGAAACCCGCAACGTTCTTGGGTTGGCGCTCTCCGCATCGCTTAACGCGCCGATTCCCGACACCAAGTTTGGCGTTTTCCGCATGTAATTTCGTCCGAGGGGGGAGGGCATGAGAAGAGCGGATCTGAGGCGCGATATCTATATCGTTGTCGGCATCTATCTGAGCTGGACGCTGTTCGGCGTCACGGTGTTCTTCGTCGACAACCTCCTGGGCAACGGCGAAAAGACCCTGCTGACCCCGGGCGGCCACCTGCACCAGTATCAGTATTTCGAGTTGTTCAAGGAACTGACCCCGGTCGTGGTTTTGCTGCCGGCCGCCTGGATCGGCTATTCCTTCCAGCGCCGCATCAGTTTCGTCAACGATCTGCGCGCCTTTTGGCCGCAACAGGTGGAGGCGGTGCAGCGAACCATCGAATATCTGCGCCGCGACGAGGGGGACATCGATGAGTTCGAGCGCACGCTGACCGCGCTGAGGTCCCGCATCGACGATGCACGCGCCCTGTTCCGCCGCAGGAACCCGTCTGAAACGGCGACGGGCAACTACCCCTATGAGGGCATCACCCACATCCACCACCTGTTCCAGAGCCTCGGTTACCACGATCTCCTGCCCGTGGAGGAGGCGGCCCGGGCACGCGGCGAAATCGTCAAGACCTGGCAGAAGGTGAGGGGGCAGATCCTGGTGGAGTTCGACCGGGCGGACGTGGACTAAAGGGAAACGGCCTTTGCCTCGCCTGTGCGATCAGCTTTCGACGCTGACGGCCCCTTTCATATTTTGATGAAAGCGGCAGTAATAGTTTTCGTGAAAGCCGTTCGTGACGACGACCGTTTGCCGTTCTCCCTTCTTGATCTTGCCGGTGTCCCAGCTCTTGTCCGCCGCCGTGGCAGTGTGGGGCACGATGTCTTTATTGATCCAGGTGATCGTGTCACCGGCATTTACCTTCAAGGTGTCGGGCAAAAACTTGAACCGGTGAATCTCAACAACGTGCTGCGCGGTGGTGGTCTGCGCCCGTGCACTGATGCGCGGCGCGATGGAGGCGGCCATGGCGGCGCCCGCCGCCATGGCTCCCGTGACAAGGTCTCGTCGGGTGAGATTCATGATCGTTAGTTCAGACTCTTGACCATCATTTCGGCATGGGCCTCATGCGCCTTGAAGATTTCCAGACCCTGTTTGAAGAGCGCCTTCACTTCGCCGTTCTCGATGTTGGGAATGAAGGCGTTTTCAACCAGATCGTTGACCGCCTTGTGATAGCCGAGCTCGTTCTCCGCGTAGCGCTTGTCGAACGCGGCGCCTCTGAGCTTGCTCATTTCGTCCACCAGCGCGTCGGAATTGACCGAAAGCTGCTTGGAGAGGAAGTTGTCCTGTGGCTGTACGCCCAGTTTCTTTAGCAGCGCCAGCGCCAGTTCGTTGACCGCCGTGTGATCCCGGATCATCGTGTTGGCAAATTCGTGGATTTTGGGATTGTTCGAAATCGCCAGCGCCAGGTGGGCATAGCGAATGTCGATATTGTCTGCCGTGTAGGCGACATGGGCAATCTGCAGATCGTTCAGCTCGGCGGGCGACTCGGCCTGTACGCCCTGCATGCTCGCCACTCCAAGAAAGACGGCGGCTGCCACCAGTTTACGAAACTTCATTGTTCAATTCCTTTCCGCGTCATGTGTCTGATCAGTCCGTGCGGTCTGCACCGTGAAGTGCAGAAGAACGCCGGTGGATCATAGAAAGGGCGTTTGCGCTCGTAGTTGAATGACGATATGTTCAATTTTCTTGATCATTCGTCCGAAGCAGAGAAACTCCCCGGCGTTACAGTGAGTAGGGCCGGCCAGTGTCTGGAGAGAGGTAGTGGACGTTCTAAGCGACATTTTGAGCCTCATGAAGCTCAAGGGAACGTTGTATTTCCGCACCTCGTTCACATCGCCATGGGGCGTGACCGTGCCCTCCTTTGAAAATGTTTCGCGCTTTCATTATGCTCATCGCGGCAGGTGTTACGCGGTCGTGGAGGGTGTCGATGAACCTGTTCTCCTTGAGCAGGGAGATCTCGTCATCATCACCCGCGGGGCCGCGCACACCTTGTGCTGCGACATCAAGAACATGGCGCCGAAGCTGCTCGACCAGGTGGTGAGCGATGCAGGCTTCACCGGTTCCGGTGTGCTGGTTTACGGCGAGCCGGGAACCGATCTCGAGACCCAGCTGATTTGCGGACACTTCGCGTTCGACCCGGAGGCCCGCCATCCTCTGGTGGACGCCCTGCCGCCGGTGATCCACATCCGCAATTACGGTGATACATCCTACTCATGGCTGGAGGCGACCTTGCGGGTGATCGGCGGCGAGGCGGGGCGCGGTGAGCTTGGCGGCGATCTGATCGCGATGAAGCTGACCGAAATCATATTTGCCCAGGCGGTGCGGACCTATCTGGCAAATGACGGCCGCGACCGACTTGTATTCGGCGCCATCGCGAATCCGAACATCCGCCGTGCCCTCCAAGCGGTTCACGGCGAGCCGGCGAAGGCATGGACCGTGGACACTCTGGCGCGTGAAGCGGGCCTGTCGCGCACATCCTTCGCGGCCTCCTTCAAGGAATTGATGGCGGTGACGCCGCATCAGTACATCACCTCATGGCGCATGCAGCTGGCGCGCAAGCTGTTGACGGAGACCGAGCTGCCGATGATCGAAATCGCCGAGAGAAGCGGCTACACATCGGAAGCCGCCTTCGGCCGGGTCTACAAGAAGCATTTTGACGTTCCCCCGGCCGAGTACCGCCGCCGGCGCGACCGGGACACCGAGGGTGTTGTAAGGCGCAGCCGCATTAGCGAATCAGCTGGCGGAGCGCCAACAAGGAGCCACGCCGGGACCGGCATGGCGGGCCGTATCGTCACAACCTGGAACAGGATGCGCGGTCAGGTCGTGCAAGGGGCAGGCGGGGCCAGCACCGATTAAGTCTGCCGGAGATCCACGCAATGGGGCTTGCAGCACTGCAAAGATCGGGGTCTGAAGACCTGATCGTTTTTCTGCACGGGCTGGGCTGTGTGAAGGAAAACTTCGCCGCACTTTGGGACACAGGAGAGCTCGCCGCGCCAAGCCTGCTTGCTGTCGATTTGCCGGGCCATGGCGCATCGCACGGCCTGCCATCTGAAACATGGGCCATGGAGGGAATGGCCACCTGCGTCCGTGAACTGCTGGAACGGCAATCTCTGAACGACCGGCGGATCCATCTCGTTGCCCACAGCATGGGCGGTGCGGTCGGTCTGCTTCTCGCCCAGGATGCCGACTTGCAAATCGCCTCCTTCATCAACGTCGAAGGCAACCTGATTGCGTCTGACTGCGGTCTGCTGTCGCGGCGCACCGCCGAGATGGATCCAGCTGAGTTTCGCGACGGCAAGTTCGAAAAACTCAAAGCCAGCGCACGCCGTTCCGATGACCCCATCGTCCGCGCCTGGGCCGGATGGATGGAGACCTGCGACGCGGACGCTCTTCATGCCTGCGCCCGTTCGGTGGTCGAATGGTCCGACTCAGGCCGGCTCTTGGGGATGTTCGCGAGTCTTACCGTGCCCCGGGTCTACGTCTATGGCGACAAGAGCGCCAATCCAGATGTGCTCGCGCATCTGGGTGAGGTCCCGAAACGCGAGATCGCCGATTGCGGTCACTTCGTCAGTGTTGAGAGGCCGGTTGAACTGGCCAGAATTATCGCAAGAACGATGGCCGAGGCGGTTCGTTGAGTCCGATGCAGTGCCTGCGACACCATTGACGGCGGATTACCTCCATCTGCCATTGGAATCTCACGCAAAAGAACCGATATTAGGGGCAAGCGACCATCTCGACCTGGGGAGGAATTGCGATGTCGGCTCAGATCAGCCCTGAGATCAAAGGGTATTTCCACGAAGGCACCAACACCATCAGCTATCTGGTGTGGAGCCCTGAAACCATGCACGGCGCCATTGTGGATCCGGTGCTCGATTTCGACCACAAGTCGGGCAAGGCGGATACCCATTCCACCGACGCCATCCTGAAGGATGCGAGCGATGCCGGCGTGACCATCGAGTGGGTGCTGGAAACCCATGTCCATGCAGACCACCTGACCAGTTCGCGCTACATCAAGATGAAGACCGGCGCCCGGGTCGGCATCGGCGAGCATATCCGCGATGTCCAGCGGGTCTTCCGGCCGGTATTCAATCTCGACGATGTCTCCAACGAGGGGCGCGAGTTCGATCACCTGTTTGCAGACGGCGAGACGTTCGATGTCGGCGGCATGGAGGTCGAGGTGCTTCACACACCGGGGCATACGCCGGCCTGCGTCGCCTACAAGTTCAATGACGCGGTATTTGTCGGCGACACGATTTTCATGCCCGACTACGGCACCGCGCGGGCAGATTTCCCAGGTGGTGATGCGGAGCAGCTTTTCGCCTCGATGCAGAAGTTGCTTTCCCTGCCGGGTGAGACCCGCCTGTTCATGTGTCATGACTACAAAGCGCCGGGCCGCGATCACTTCGCCTGGGAGACGACTGTCGCCGAAGAACGCGAGAATGTTCATCTGCGCGGCGGTGTCGCGCAGGCGGATTTCGTCAAGATGCGCACTGAACGGGACGCCACCTTGTCGACGCCGCTCCTCCTGTTGCCCTCGATCCAGGTCAACATCCGTGCCGGTGAGCTGCCGCCGGAAGAGGATAACGGCGTGCGCTATCTCAAGATCCCGGTCGAACTTGCATCGTAGCACCGTGGACTGGTCGCGCGCGGGCATTGCCTGATGCCGCCTTCGGTGACATAACCTCGCCCATGTTTCGATCCGTCCTCATTGCCAATCGCGGCGAGATTGCCTGCCGCGTCATCCGTACTGCAAAGCGCCTCGGCCTGCGCACGATCGCGGTTTACTCGCAAGCCGATGCCGGCGCGCTGCACGTATCGCTCGCCGACGAGGCGCATCTCCTGGGCCCGGCGGCGGCGACGCAAAGCTATCTCAAGAGCGAAAAGATCCTCGAAGTCGCCAGGTCGAGCGGGGCCGAGTGCATTCACCCGGGATACGGGTTCCTGTCGGAGAACGCGGAGTTCGCCGAGGCCTGCGCCGCAGCCGGTGTTGCCTTTGTCGGTCCACCGCCCTCCGCAATCCGTGCGATGGGGTTGAAGGACGCCGCCAAGGCCCTGATGGAGAAGGCCGGCGTGCCGGTGGTGCCGGGCTATCACGGTAAAGGCCAGGATGACGATCTGCTGGCGGCCGAAGCCGGCAAGGTCGGATACCCGCTGCTCATCAAGGCGGTTGCCGGTGGCGGCGGCAAGGGCATGCGCCGCGTGGATGACGGCGGCGACTTTGCCGCGGCGCTTGCCTCGTGCCGGCGCGAGGCCAAAAACGCATTCGGTGATGACCGTGTGCTGATCGAGCGCTTCGTGACATCGCCGCGCCATATCGAGATCCAGGTTTTCGCCGACGCACACGGCAACTGCGTCCACCTCTCCGAGCGGGACTGCTCGTTGCAGCGGCGTCATCAAAAAGTGATCGAGGAAGCACCGGCGCCCGGCATGACGCCCGAGATGCGGGCCGCCATGGGCGCCGCCGCCGTGGCGGCCGCGAAATCGGTCGGCTACGAAGGGGCGGGCACCGTCGAGTTCATCGCCGACGGCAGCAACGGGCTCGATGCGGACGCCTTCTTCTTCATGGAAATGAACACCCGCCTCCAGGTCGAGCACCCGGTGACGGAGATGGTCACCGGTGTCGATCTGGTGGAGTTCCAGCTTCGCGCGGCCGCGGGCGAGCCTTTGCCCTTTGCCCAGGCTGATCTCGACAAGCTTAACGGCCACGCGGTCGAAGCGCGGCTCTATGCCGAAGATCCCGCATCGGGTTTCCTGCCGCAGACCGGCACTCTGCATGAATTGCGCTTTCCAAGGCAGGGTGGGTCGGTTCGCATCGACACAGGCGTTGCCGCCGGGCACGAAGTGTCCCCGTTCTACGACCCGATGATCGCCAAGGTGATTTGCGCCGGGCCGACCCGCGAGATCGCGCTGGCAAGGTTGCGCCAGACCCTTGATGAGACACGGGTGCTGGGCCTGCGCACGAATGTCGGTTTCCTGAGCCGCCTCGTCGGACATCCGGACTTCATATCTGGAAAGTTCGATACCGGGTTCATTGATGCCCGGATGGACACCCTGGTCGATGCGGAAACGCCGACGGCGCTCCTCGCTCTTGGAGCCTATGGCTGGGTGGAGTTTCTGAAACGCCGTGGCCACGAAGCCGGCCAGCGATCCACCGACGAACGCATATCACCGTGGGATGCCCGGGACGGCTGGGTTCTGGGCGGCGGGCGGCGCGACTGGCTGCATCTCATGGTGAACGGAACCGATACCAGGATTGTTATCCATCGCGGCGATGCCGAAGACCGTGTCGAGGTGGTGACCGAAGAGGCGTCGGCATCGGCTGCCGTCACCGGTGTGTCTGTCGGCAATGAGCGCGTCACCGGGTCCGTCGACGGCGAAGACGCGTCGGCCGAGTATATCTTCACCGAAAGCCGCCTGTGGCTCGCCGCCGGTGGGCACCAACTTGAGATTCGCGCTCAGGATCTGCTCGCCCGCGACGCCGATCAAGAAGGCGGCGGAGGTCTTGTCCGCGCTCCGATGTCAGGCAAGATCATCAAGATCGATGTTGCGGCAGGCACAATTGTGCGCAAGGGAGACCGTCTCGCCGTTCTCGAGGCGATGAAGATGGAACATACGCTGGTCGCCAGCGCCGACGGTACGGTCAGCGAACTGGGCGCCGGCGAGGGAGATCAGGTGGATGAAGGGCAGATGTTGATTGCCCTCGAGATTGCCGAGGCCGGGTGACGTCTCCGGTCCCCTGTGGACAAGATGCCGGGTCGGTGGCGCAGTCGCTTTGTCAGACAGGTGCTCTCCGGTAGAGTGAGCCGTATGTCGCTTCACATCATCAAGCTCTGTGTCGGTGTCAGTGAGATCGACGACCTGCGCTATTGGCAGGACCGTCGCCTGCGCGAGCATAAGGAGATCTTTCACATCACCCGGATGGCGCCGAAGCGTGCCGACGAGATCCTTGACGGAGGATCGCTTTATTGGGTGATCAAGGGATTCATCCAGGTGCGCCAGAGGATCGTCGATATCGTGCGGTTCACCGACGAGGAAGGCATCGGGCGCTGCAAGCTCGTGTTTGATCCTCAATTGGTGCCGACCAAACCCCAGCCGCGCCGCGCCTTCCAGGGCTGGCGCTACCTGAAGGGCGAGGACACCCCTCCCGACCTGCCGCGCGGCGGCGATACCGACGCGCTGCCCGCGGAAATGCGCGCCGATCTCGCGGAGCTGGGATTGTTGTAGCGCTGGCGCGCGGTTCAAACTGCGATATTGTCGATCAGCCGCGTTTTGCCGAGATAGGCGCCGGCGAAGATGCGCCCGGAGGATTCGGTAAGCGCGTCTATCGGTTCCAGGGTGCGGCCGTCCCGCAGTTCCAGATAGTCGACGTCAAATCCGGCCTGGGCGAGCACCTGCACCCCCTCGTGAAGTGCCTTGCCGACAGCGACTCCGGCGCGAATGCTCTCCGCCACGTTTTCCAGCACCGCATAGAGGTGCGGTGCCATTTCGCGATCCTGCCGGCTCAGATACTGGTTGCGCGACGACATGGCGAGACCGTCGTCTTCGCGAACTGTCGGCGCACCGAGGATTTCGGTCGGGATGTTGAGGTCGCGCGCCATGCGGCGGACCACGAGAAGCTGCTGATAATCCTTCTCGCCGAAGACCGCATAGTCGCATTGCGCCTGGATCAGGAGTTTGGCGACCACGGTCGCGACACCGCCGAAGAAATGCGGGCGCGACGCTCCGCACAGGCTCTGTGACATGCCCTCGACGCCGATCGAGGTTGAGAAGTCGGGCGGATACATTTCCGGACCGTCGGGGATGTAAACGAGGTCCGCATCGCGCTCGTAGAGCTTTTCCAGATCGCCCTCTTCATCGCGCGGATAGGTCGCGAGATCTTCGGCCGGCGAAAACTGTTTGGGGTTGACGAATATGCTGACGACCGACCGGTCGGCATGTTCATGCGCCAGATCGATCAGCGACAGGTGGCCTTCGTGCAGCGCACCCATCGTCGGGATGAGCGCCGAGGCTTCGCCATCTCGGCGCCACTCGGCCGTGATACCGCGCAGCTCCTTGACCGTTCTGACGACATCCGGGGTATTGGACATAATGTTGCGCTCGTGTCCTGTCATCGGTGCGCTGTGCGCGGTGGATTGTGTGAGAAATAGCGCTCTAACCGGCAACCGGCAATAGCGTGCTTTCCTTGACCTCTTCCATAACGAAATAGGTGTGTGTCGTCTCGACCGTTTCGAGGGCTCCGAGAACATGGCCGAGAAAGTGTCGATAGGCCTGCATGTCGCGGGTGCGCAGCTTAACGAGATAGTCGAAGCCTCCACCCAGCATGTGGCACTCCAGGACTTCGGGTATGGCGCGCATGGCCTGGTTGAACGCATCCAGCGTCTTTTCATCGGTGCTGTTGAGTGACACCTGAACGAACACCAAAAGAGACCGGCCCAGAGCTTTCGGGTCGAGCCGCGCATGATAACCCTGGATGATGCCGTCGGCTTCAAGGCGCTTGACCCTTTTGACGCAAGGCGTCGCACTGAGGTGAACGCGTTTTGCCAGTTCGACCATTGGAATGCGGCTGTCCGCCTGCAATTGTTCAAGGATGGCGATGTCGATGGTGTCCAAAGTCACTCTGATAAGTCCTCAAGATAGCGATTTTACGACTGTTGGCGCCCAGAATAGCGCGAATTACATTGAGATGCGCAAATCTTTGGTGGGAAACGCTACCGGGAATTTGTCATACTCTGAGAAGAATTTGAGACGCTGTACCTGTCTGATCGAGGCACTCCATGACACTTCCGGACCGTTCCGCAATTGCGGCCAATACACTGACCGACGAAACCGAACTCGTGCACCGGTTGATTGAACTCACCCGGTTCACCGATGGCGAGCGCGGCAGCGTCGAAACCCTTGCGCGCCGTCTGGTCCATGCGGTGCGCGCCGGCCGCAGACAGAGCGGCGGTGTCGACGAATTCATGCATGAGTACTCTCTCTCCAGCGAGGAGGGGGTCGTGCTGATGTGCCTGGCTGAAGCCCTGTTGCGCATCCCCGATGCGGAAACCCAGGACAAGCTGATTGTCGATAAGATCGCGGGGCGCGGCTGGGAGGACCATCTCGGCCGCTCCGACTCGCTTTTCGTCAATGCGTCGACTTGGGGGCTGATGCTGACCGGCCGTGTCGTGGAACTGGGCACTGACGCAAAAAAGGACGTGCTCGGATACTTCAAGCATGTGATTTCGCGTACCGGCGAGCCGATCATCCGCCAGGCCATGCGACACGCGATGCGGATCATGGGCAAGCAGTTCGTGCTCGGCCGCACCATCGAGGAAGCGATGGACGTGGGCGCTCCGCAGGCGGCCATCGGATATCGCTTTTCCTTCGATATGCTGGGCGAAGCCGCCATGACCATGGTCGACGCCGACCGGTATTTCACAGCTTACAAGGACGCGCTCAAGAAGGTCGCCGGTGTGGCGGGTCCCATGAAGCCCGAAGAAACGGTCTACGAACGCCCCTCGATTTCGGTCAAGCTGTCGGCGCTGCATCCGCGTTACGAGGAGCGCCAGGCGGACCGTGTTCACGACGAACTCCTGCCGCGCATTCTCGAACTTGCAATGATGGCGCGCGATCAGGAACTGGGCCTCACCATAGATGCCGAAGAAGCCGACCGGCTCGACATCTCGCTCGAAGTGTTCGGCGCTCTTGCGCATGCCAAGGAGTTGAAAGGCTGGCAGGGGCTCGGCCTCGCCGTCCAGGCCTACGGCCGTCGCGCCTATCCGGCATTGGAGTGGCTCGCCAGGTTGGCCGAGGAGACCGACCGCCGCCTGCCGGTGCGCCTGGTCAAGGGAGCCTATTGGGACACCGAGGTCAAACGCGCCCAGGAACAGGGGCTCAGCACCTATCCGGTGTTCACCCGCAAGGCGTCGACCGACGTCTCCTATCTGGCCTGCGCCAAACTGATGCTTGGCCGCATGGATGTGTTCTACCCGCAGTTTGCCACTCACAATGCCCACACTCTCGCCGCCATCATGGTGATGAGCGGCGCCGAGGAAGGCTTCGAGTTCCAGCGCCTGCACGGCATGGGGCAGGCGCTCTACGACGAAGTGGTCGGCGGCAACAAACTCAACCGGCCGTGTCGCATCTATGCCCCTGTCGGCAGCCACGAGGACTTGCTGGCCTATTTGGTCCGGCGCCTCCTGGAGAACGGCGCCAACACGTCGTTCGTCAACCGGCTGGCGGATGATGAAGCTCCCATTCGCGACATCATCGCCGATCCAATGGAAGCGCTGACCTCGTTTGATGTCGTCCCCAACCCGAAAATCGTTGGCCCCCGTGAGATCTTTGCGCCGCGGCGGAATTCTTCCGGCTATCCGTTGTGGGACAATGCAACGCGGGGCCAGTACCTGGACGAGATCGGATCTCACCTCGAGCGCGGCTTCAAGGCGGCGCCGCTGGTCGACGGCAAGCCGGCCAAGGGTGTGTCCCGGGACATCACCTCTCCGCATGACCGCAGTGTCACTGTCGGGCAAATCGTCGAAACCGATCCCGCAACCATCGACCGGGCATTGAGCCTCGCCGACGCGGCGCAGGAATCGTGGAATGCGCTTGGCGGCGCCGGGCGGGCAGAAATTCTGGAGAAGGCCGCGGATCTCTACGAGCAGAGCACGTCGCGGCTGATGGCGGTCATCATCCGCGAAGCCGGCAAGACCATCGACAACGCACTCGGCGACATCCGCGAAGCCGTGGACTTCCTGCGCTATTACGCGGCGCGCGCCCGCGCCGAGTTCTCCGGCCCGCTGCGCATGGGCGGGCCGACCGGCGAGCGCAACGATCTGGAACTGCACGGCCGCGGCACCTTCTGCTGCATCAGCCCGTGGAACTTTCCGCTCGCCATTTTCACCGGCCAGATGTCGGCGGCCCTCGCCGCAGGCAATGCTGTGATCGCCAAGCCGGCTGAGCAGACGCCACTGGTTGCTTTCGAGGCCGTCCGACTGCTGCACGCGGCAGGGGTGCCAGGTTCGGTACTTCATCTGCTGCCAGGCGATGGCGCCGTGGTGGGGGCAGCGCTGGTGTCCGATCCGCGGATCTCCGGCGTCGCCTTTACCGGATCCAACGACACGGCACGGATCATCAACCAGACCCTGGCCGCCCGCGAGGGGCCGATCGTTCCGTTGATCGCCGAGACCGGCGGCATGAACGCGATGATCGTCGATTCAACGGCACTTGCCGAGCAGGCGGTGCGCGACGTGGTCTACTCGGCCTTTGACAGCGCCGGCCAGCGTTGTTCGGCCGCGCGGCTTTTGTTTGTCCAAAGCGATGTGGCGGACCGGGTCATTCCAATGCTCACCGGCGCCATTGAAGAACTGCGGATCGGCGATCCGCTGGATTATACAACCGATATCGGGCCGGTCATCGATGAAGACGCGCGCAAGATCCTCGACGCGCACAAAGCCCGCATGGCCTCCAAGGCGTCCACATTGATCGATTTACCGCTTCCGGCATCGGCGTCCGCTGGTATTTTCGTTTCCCCGGCGGCCTACGAGCTTGAGGACATTTCTCTGCTGGAGCGAGAAGTGTTCGGCCCGGTCCTGCACGTGGTTCAATTCCAGAGCGACAAGCTTGGCGCTGTCTGTGACGCGCTCAACGCGACGGGATTTGGCCTGACGCTCGGCATCCACACTCGTATCAATTCGACGGCTGAGGAAATCGCTGCCCGTATGCGTGTCGGTAACATCTATGTGAACCGCAATCAGATCGGCGCGGTGGTCGGCGCACAACCTTTTGGCGGCGAAGGGCTGTCCGGCACCGGACCAAAGGCGGGCGGCCCGCACTATCTGCCGCGATTCGCCACTGAACGGGTCACCAGCACCGACACGACCGCATCGGGCGGAAATGCCGCGCTGATGTCCCTCGAAGCGGAAACGCCGGGGTGATCGCCTTTATTCCGATTTGTGCCATTCCCATATTATAATAGGGAATAGGTAGCCAATCCGGGTTATGGGCACTTCCAAGCCTCGGACATAAACAGGCCGGAATGAACGATAAAGACAAACAGACACCTGTCGCAACCGACGGCGCGTTGCCGGAAGCCTCTGGCCAGCCGGAGATCGATGCGTTTCTGGACAAGGTGCGTGCGACGCCGGCGCCTCATTCCGGGCCGGGCAGGGGCCGCCTGATCTTTGCCATGGACGCCACCATGAGCCGCCAGCCGACCTGGGACAGGGCCATGCATATACAATCGGAAATGTTCGAGGAAACCGCGCAGATCGGCGGTCTCGACGTGCAACTGGTTTTCTTCCGCGGTTTCAACGAGTGCCGATCGAGCAAGTGGGCCGGCGATGCGCGCGAGCTTGCGCGCCTGATGACGCAGGTCGATTGCCGCGGCGGCCATACTCAGATTGGCCGGGTTCTGAAACATGTCCGGAAGGAAGCGGCGAACGGCAAGGTCAATGCCGTTGTGTATGTCGGCGACTGCATGGAAGAGAGTGTCGACAGATTGTGCAATGCCGCCGGCGAACTCGGCCTGCTCGGCGTGCCCATGTTCATGTTCCAGGAGGGCATGGAGCCGATCGCCGAAACCGCGTTTCGCGAGATTGCCCGCCTCACCGGCGGCGCCTACTGCCGTTTCGATGCCGCGTCGGCGCAGCAGTTGCGCGATCTCCTTTCCGCCGTGGCGGTCTATGCCGCAGGCGGACGCAAGGCATTGGCCGACCGCAGCAAACAGAAAGGCGGAGAGGCGCAGTTGCTCCTGGAGCAATTGAAGTGAGTTTGAACCGATGACCACCGCAGTTCTTGTCGCGGCCCTGATTGCAGTTGCCTTTGGCCTCAGTTTTTTTGCGAATGCCAATCCGGCGGACATTGCTGCGCTTCTGCGCAGACTATCAGCCTGGGCCGTGATTGGTTTCGCCGCGCTTCTCGCCGTCCGCGGCCAGGTGATCCTTGCCGGTCCACTGATGGTTGTCGGCACCATTTTGCTGCGCAAGTATGGCGGACTGGGTTCGGTTTTCCCGGGCGGCGCGACCAGGGGGCAAGGGCAGAAGTCCAAGGTCCGCACGCGGATTCTTGCCATGGAGCTGGATCACGACACCGGCGAGATGGACGGCGAGGTGTTGACCGGTGAATTCGCCGGGCGACAGCTGTCATCGCTCGGTCTGGACGAGCTTATGCTGCTCTATCTTGAGTGCGAAGCAGCGGAGCCGCAATCATCTGCCCTTCTGGGCGCTTATCTGGACCGCGCCCATCCTGAATGGCGCGAACGCGAAGGCGTCTCGGATGCCGGTGAGGAACACGGTCATACCGGCAGTTCGGCAATGAGCCGCGAAGAGGCCTTGGAAATCCTCGGGCTCGCGCTTGGCGCCACACGAGAAGAAATCAGAAAGGCGCACAAGGCCCTGATGAAGCAGTTTCATCCAGATCAGGGCGGGTCGAGCTACATCGCCAGCAAAATCAATCAGGCCAAGGACCTGCTGCTGGAATAGGACGGACGGGCGTCAGCCGTCCGGCCCAAGGGGAAAGCAGCTGATCGATTTGCGTTTCAGCGCCCGGCAGGTGTTGCGGGCTTCCTTCTGATCGAAGCCGCGGATGCGCGCCCGGTAGAGAAGCTGGTCATTCTTGTAGAATGCCATTGTGAAGGCCGCCTTGCCGTCGAGCTGGCTCATACCCAGTCCCAGGGCCTCCGACAGCCGCTGCTGTGCTTCGGCCTCTTCCGAATATGCACCGATCTGGATCGACCATCCAAGCGCAGTGTTGGGCCGTTGTGCCGTCGAATCTTCTTGGAGTGAAAACTCGAGCACCTGGGGTTTGGTCGGGACGGTCAGGCCGTTGGGCGAAGGCTTGGGTTGTGGAACGAGGTTCGCGACTTCTTGCTTCGGTGCCGGTTCCTGTTTGATTTCGGAGCCAGGTTTTGGCTGCGGCAACGGCGCGTTTTTGGCAATCTTGGGATCGGCGGCAGGCTTGAGGCCAGGCGGTTTTCCGGCAAGATTGGCGATGGTGGTTGCCTTGCGATTGGGAACACGTTTGAACGCCCGCGTCAGCATGGACATCATATAGGCGTTGCGGGCGCGTCCCGACTTTGCACCAAGCACAACACCGATGATGTGGCGATTGCCACGGCGAACCGATGACGTCAGGTTGTAGCCGGACGCGCGGGTGTAGCCGGTCTTGATGCCGTCTGTGCCCTGGTAGCGGCCGAGAAGCCGGTTGTGGTTGCCGTAGGTCCGCCCCTTGTACGTGAACTTGGCGGTCTTGAAATATTTGTAGAGCCTTGGAAAATCACGCTGGATGCGCAGGCCCAGCGTCGCCATGTCGCGGGCCGTCGTGACCTGCTGGCCATCCGGCAGCCCCGAGGCGTTGCGGAACCGGGTGCGCGTCATTCCAAGGTAGCGCGCGGTGCGTGTCATCCGCTGGGCGAAGGCAAACTCGGTCTTGGACACGCCTTCTGCAACGGTGACCGCAATGTCGTTGGCCGACTTGGTCACCAGAGCCTTGATGGCATCTTCAACCCGAATGGTGGCGCCGGGCTTGAGGCCGAGTTTCGAAGGCTGCATGCTGGCGGCATGCTTCGATACGACGAAACGCGAGTTAAGCGTCAGGCGGCCGGTCCGCAATTCCTGAAACAGCACATAGAGTGTCATGATTTTTGTCAGGGAGGCCGGATAGCGCTGGGCATCCGCATTGCGGGAAAACAGAATCTTGCCGGTTTTGGCATCCACTGCAATCGCGGCAAATCGTGCCTTGGCGACAGCCGGGCCGGGCAGGGCCGCTGCCAGCACCATAATGAAACCGGTTACAACTACAAACAGGGCGAACGCAAACTTCCTGTGCGTCATGGACACCTTCCCACCTACGCGCATAGAGCGCTGGTTTTCAGCCCGATACACCATCATACGGCGAACAGCTTCGGGCCGCTGCACCCTTCTGGGTGGGGCGGCCGCTCGCTCCCTCGCAGTGCAGTGCACTCCCCTTGAGCTCCCCCTATCTTGATTCGGGTTCGTTACCAAACCGTAAAGCCCAAGGATTCTGGGGTGAAATGCTGTTTCAAGGTTAAATTGGTGCAGTGCAAAATAATTCTTGACATTCATTGTGCACTGCACATATAACTGATCAGGAAACACACCGAACACGGAATTTGGAGACCACTCATGATCAAAGATTTTGACCAGTTTCAGACCATTGGCAAAGATAACTTCGAAGCCACCGTCGCCAGCGCCACCGCGCTGACCAAGGGCTTCCAGGAAATCGCCACCGAAGTTGCCGATTTCTCGCGTAAATCCTTCGAGGACAGCACCGCGGTTGTCGAGAAGGCGTTTGCCGCCAAGTCGGTCGACAAGGCACTCGAAGTCCAGACCGACTTCGCGAAGGGCGCTTACGAAGCATATGTCGGCCAGATGACGAAGATCGGTGAGATGTACATGAACGCCGCCAAGGAAGCCTATAAGCCTTTCGAAGGCCAGTTTGCTCAGTTTACCGGCAAGCCCACCAAGTAATCTGACACAGAGATCCCCGTTTAGTGCGGGGTGATGGCAACGGCCCGGCGCAATATGCGCCGGGCCGTTGTCGTTTTGGGAGTGGCAGGCTCGTCAGCCGCTCAAAAACGGCGGAATGTTTAAGAATATGGGCGTCATGGGGATTCCCATTGCCCCTCGGATTTTGTAAAACATTGATTATATAGCTGATGACGCGCACCTGCGCTTCGCAGATGGTGATGGATTGCGATCGATGATCGACCGGGATGGCAGGCTCGTTCCCCGCGCGGGGGCCGACGATGGTGACAATGGCGGCGAAGACAACGACGCCGGTGTCATCACACGCACGCGCGCCAAAACGCAGAAGCCGAATCTCTATAAGGTGCTGCTGTTGAATGACGACTACACGCCCATGGAGTTCGTCATCCACGTCCTGGAAAGATTCTTCAACAAGGGACGCGATGAGGCCACGCAGATCATGTTACATGTGCACCAGAAAGGTGTCGGCGTGTGTGGGGTCTTTACATATGAGGTTGCGGAAACCAAGGTAACACAAGTGATGGACTTTTCGCGCCAGCACGAGCATCCTTTGCAGTGCACCATGGAAAAGGAGTAGCTGATCCCAGTGCCCACATTCTCACGCAGTCTCGAAAACGCCCTGCACAGGGCTCTCGCAATCGCCAACGAGCGCCAGCACGAATACGCCACGCTCGAGCATTTGCTTCTTGCGCTGATCGACGACAGCGACGCGGCGGCGGTCATGCGCGCCTGCAATGTCGATCTGACCCTGCTGCGCCGCAATCTCGAAAATTACGTGGATACGGAACTGGCAAGCCTGATTGTCGACGACGGAGATGAATCAAAGCCGACGGCCGGTTTCCAGCGGGTGATCCAGCGTGCGGTGATTCACGTCCAGTCCTCGGGCCGAGAAGAGGTCACCGGTGCGAATGTTCTGGTCGCGATTTTTGCCGAGCGCGAAAGCCATGCCGCCTTCTTCCTGCAGGAGCAGGAGATGACCCGCTACGACGCGGTCAACTACATCTCCCATGGTATTGCAAAACGTGCCGGCCTTTCCGAAACCCGGCCGGCGCGTGGTGTCGACGACGAGGCGGTCGCGGACGAAAGCGACGGCGAGACCAAGGAAACCAACGATGCGCTCGAGGCCTATTGCGTCAACCTGAACAAGAAGGCCGAAGACGGCCGCATCGATCCCCTGATCGGCCGCGACCAGGAAATCAACCGCATGATCCAGATCCTGTGCCGGCGGCAGAAGAACAATCCGCTGTTCGTCGGTGATCCTGGTGTCGGCAAGACGGCGATCGCGGAGGGGCTTGCCCGCAAGATCATTCACTCCGAGGTGCCGGACGTCTTGAAGGACTGCACCATCTTCCAGCTCGACATGGGTTCTCTGCTGGCGGGTACGCGATACCGCGGCGATTTCGAGGAACGCATCAAGGCGGTCGTCAAGGAGATCGAGCAGTATCCCGGCGCCATCATGTTCATCGACGAGATTCACACGGTGATCGGGGCCGGCGCCACCTCCGGCGGTGCGATGGACGCCTCGAACCTTTTGAAACCCGCGCTGCAAAGCGGCACGCTCAGGTGCATCGGTTCGACCACATATAAGGAATACCGTCAGCACTTCGAGAAGGACCGCGCATTGGTGCGCCGGTTCCAGAAGATCGACATCAAGGAACCCACGGTTCCCGACGCCATTAAAATCCTCAAGGGCCTCAAGCCCTATTTCGAGGACTTCCATCAGATCCGCTACACCAACGACGCGATCAAGACGGCGGTCGAGCTTTCGGCGAAATACATCGGCGACAGGAAGCTGCCCGACAAGGCGATCGACGTGATCGACGAGACCGGCGCCTCGCAGATGCTTCTTCCGGTATCCCGGCGCAAGAAAACCATCGGCGTCAAAGAGGTCGAGGCGACCATCGCCACCATGGCCCGGATCCCGCCGAAGTCGGTCTCGAAGAACGACACCACATTGCTGAAAGACCTGGCAACCGATCTTCAGCGCGTGGTCTTCGGTCAGGTGGAGGCGATCGACGCCCTGTCGTCGGCGATCAAGCTGGCGCGAGCCGGACTGCGCGAGCCTGAAAAACCCATTGGCTGCTATCTGTTCTCCGGGCCGACCGGGGTCGGCAAAACCGAAGTCGCCCGCCAGCTTGCGTCGCTCATGGGCGTCGAACTGATCCGTTTCGACATGTCGGAATACATGGAACGCCACACTGTCTCGCGGTTGATCGGCGCACCTCCCGGCTATGTCGGTTTCGACCAGGGCGGCCTTCTGACGGACGGCATCGACCAGCATCCTCATTGCGTGCTGCTGCTCGATGAAATCGAAAAGGCTCATCCCGATCTCTTCAACATCTTGTTGCAGGTGATGGACCACGGCAAGCTCACCGATCACAACGGCAAATCGGTGGATTTTCGCAATGTCATTTTGATCATGACCACCAATGCGGGGGCCGCGGATCTGGCCAAGCCGCCGATTGGTTTCAATCGGGCCAAACGGGAAGGCGACGACGAAGAGGCGATCAACCGTATGTTCACGCCGGAGTTCCGCAACCGGCTCGACTCGGTCATCACCTTCGCCAACCTGCCGCCGGAAGTGGTGTCGCGGGTCGTCGAGAAGTTTGTTCTGCAACTGGAAGCGCAACTCGCCGACCGCGACGTGACATTCGAGCTTACCCAGGAAGCCAACGACTGGATCGCCGAGAAGGGTTATGACGAGCGCTATGGTGCGCGCCCGCTCGGCCGGGTCATTCAGGAGCACATCAAGAAGCCCCTGGCCGATGAGGTCCTGTTCGGCAGATTGACCAAGGGCGGCACGGTGAAGGTCGTTGTTGAGCACCCCAAGGGCGAGCCGTCGAGGCTCGGCTTCGAGTTCATTGAACGCGCGCCGTTGACCCTGCCCAAGCCGCCGCCAAAAGGCGGTAAGCCGAAGGCGGCGAGGCCGCGCAAGAAGCCAGGGCCGAAAAAGAAAAACGGCGGTGGCGGCAAGAAGGGTGGCGGCAGTGTCCCGCGCATTCCTCTGCTGGCGGACTAGCTTAGCGTCAGCGCTCATTTCCGCTGCAGTGCTGGCGGCAGCGCCTTCTGCCGTGGTTGGCGATACCTCGAACGCGGCCGATCCGCTCGTCGATGGCCGCCGCCTGAGCGCGATTGTGGCCTCAGCGCAGTATCGCGAAGATCTCACCAGATATCTCACGGGATATGAAAGCTGGGTTGGGCCATGCCCGGATCCGCACATCAGCGCGCCTATCGAGACGCTGGTGCTGCAGCAGACAATTCCCTTTCCCGGCGTGCCGACGCCGATTGAGCCGCAGTGGATCGATATCGTGCGCGTGACCGGCTGCGCCCAGCCCTATGAACGGCCGGTCTATGCAACCCTGCGCGACGGCAAGACGGTATTCTTCGCCCAGTTGCTGGGCAGTACGCGCGCCCAACCCTATCTCCAGGACCGGACGGTCAAAAGGCTGGTTGCGGAGCAAAAGCAGTCGGCCATTGCGTCGGGCTGTGAACAGACGCAGCCGGTGCGCGTGCTGACAACCGCTTATGTTTCAGAGAGCGGCTCCGAGTATGGCAAGGCCTGGCGGGAAAACTGGACGGTGGCCAATTGTCATGGCCTGAAACAGGTTCCGGTCTCGTTCAAGCCGGATCATGCCGGGCGAATCTCGATCAGCTTTGAAGCCTGGTGAGTTGGCGGCGAGGGGCGCGCAACGGAGTTGCGGCGGTCACAGGCGGCCGAACAAGCCCCGCTCGCCATATCCGATCCTGTCCCACAGATCACAGTCGAGTTCAGATTTTCGCTCGGTTTTGACCGGCGTATCGAGAACCTGGTGATAGGGCCGTTTGCGTGTGAAGGCGGGCCACGGCTTGTGCCTGGGACCGTTGGGGTCGTGATATGTGGCGAAGCGGGTCCAGTAGGCCATCATCGTCCGGGACAGGCCGATTTCGTTCGGCCTGAAGACGTGGATCTTGTGGCCTTCACGGGCCGACAGGGTAACCGGATTGCCGAACACGTAAGGCAACTCAAATCCGTGGCACGCTCTGGCCGGCTCGCCAGCCGGCGCGCAAGCCGCAAGACCAGGCCATACATCGTAGGAAGCCCGCTTGGTGAACTCATAGCCGAAAGCTTTTGGTTTTGCCCGCGACAGAACATGGCGACTGGCACAGGTGAAGAGATAGTCGGTGGCGACCCGAGCGAACACATCCGTGTTGTCGCCTTCGAGCGGGCGGTAGCGCGGTGTGCTGCGGATCAGTTTGGCGGTCTTGCGGGTAAACAAGACACGCAATGCCGCGCGATATGCGGTTTTTGAAATGGTCCGCGGCCCATCCTCCAGCAATGTCTTCGGGAAGATCCGACGTCCTTCCTCCAGCAGCGTCTTCGAGATGGTCCGACGCCCTTCCTCCAGCAATGCTGCAAAGGTCAGCCCTTCGTCCGCATTTGTTCCGATAATCACAGGCTTGTCGGGGCGAATGGAAACCGGCTGGCGCGGAATCACCTGGCCATCGATGATGGGCGCCCAAAGCAACAGATCCGAAAATCCTCCAAGCGCGCCCTTGACGGCCAGGCCTGGTGAGTTCTGGTATTTGAGAATGCGT
>JAJFHL010000382.1 GCA_021775615.1 Hyphomicrobiales bacterium | reverse complement strand
CGTGGACTTCACATAGCGGCCGGCCTTGCCAAATCCGATCCACGGATCGGGCGCGCCGTCGAGGCTGAAATTGCCATGCAGCGTCAGCGTCACCGCATCGCCGCTCTTGGCGACGGTGACGCCTCCAGAGGTGACGTGATCGGAGCGGCCGGCGAACGCGCCGGTCCGTTGGCTGTCGGCGGCAAAACTGGTGCCGACCTGAAACGCGACCAGCACCATTATAACGAAGAACGGCGTGAGTGAAATGTTGAGAGCCCTGGACATGTTTTACTCCCCTGTGTTGGATGCAGCACGCCGTCTCACCGGCGCTCCCATGATAAGGAGAAGGCGGATGCATAAATCAATGCACCGTGCGCGGAGCAATTGATCAATCCTGCTCAACCATGCGTGATCCGAGGTGATGGCAAATCTGCCGCCGATGAACTAAAAGACGCGCCATGCTGCCTGAAAAACAGATCCCGGCCCTCATCATCATCGATGTGCAGAACGCAATCGACGACCCTGCTTGGGGGCCGCGCAACAATCCAGGCGCCGAAGACAGCCTGCACCGCCTCATCGAGGCATGGCGTCACGCCGCGGCATCGATCTACCATGTCCGTCACGATTCAACCGAACCCGCCTCGCCCTACCGGCCGGGGCAGCCGGGCAATAACTTCAAGGCCGAAGTCGCCCCGCAGCCAGGCGAACCCATAATAGCGAAACAGACCCACAGCGCCTTCATCGGCACCGGTCTTGAGGAGACGTTGCGGCGCGCCAGCCACCAACGCCTGGTTATGGCGGGTGTGCTTACCAACAACTCGCTTGAGATGTCCGTGCGCCACGCCGGCAACCTCGGCTTCGAAGTGGATGTGGTTGCCGACGCGTGCTGGGCGGTCGATAAGACCGACCTGGATGGCCGGAAATGGTCGGCGCAAGACGTTCACGCCCTTTCGCTCGCCAACATGCATGGCGAATACGCCCGGGTCATCGATACCGCCCGGGCGCTTTCCCTTTTGACCTGAAGCCGGGCTCTTTTGGCTCCTTCTTCCGATTTCCGGGAAGTGTGCCAGGAACGGACGTCGCCGCTAGAACATTCCGTTTTCATTCGCAGACGCCGTCGGCATGGTCTGCAACACGTCCCAATGCTCAACAATCTTGCCGCCATCGTCGAGGCGGAAAATATCAATGCCAGCGTATTCCAAACCTCCTGGCCATACCTGATGGCAATGCAACACCACGAGGTTTCCTTCCGCCACACTGCGCTTAACCGTGACCGATTTTCCGGGATATTCCCTTGCCATTTGCCGGAAATAGTCGATGAAGGCCTGCTTGCCATCGGCGACATGAGGATTGTGCTGTATGTATTGCGAACCGGCAAACTGCTCGATTGCCTTCTCAGGTTCGCAGTCGTTGAACATCATTTCATAGAATGCAATGACGTTTTCTCGGTTCTGATCCAATCTGCACGACATATCACTTCTCCCTGGTGTTGCCATGTACGGAGGCACCCGGTGACGCACAGGGGCTTTCAGCAAGCAACACCTTGATTGCGCCCAACTGGTTGAACAGCCCGAGCACATAACGCTGGACCTTTGGTACTTACGCCGCCTTTCGTGGACCACTAACCAAAAATTCGGAATTCGCTCCTAAACTGCACTCCAGGAGTGTCGAAATTTGGTGGGATCAACGCTGTGACAGGTAAGGATGGCATTCCGGTCGCCGGGTCCGGACTGGCCGGCAATACGCCGGACGGTGCCCGCACCCGTTCTCCGGTTCCCGCATATACCGTGGCACAGCCGGCGGCGTACGGCCTGCAATGGGTCGAAACGCTTGACGATCTGATGGCACTCGAGGCCGACTGGCTCGAACTGGAGCGCACAAGCGCCCGCCCGAACAACTTCTTTCAGTCTTTTGCGTGGTGCAGTACCTGGGCGGAGATCTATCTCGGCGACAGCTCCCGCATGGCCCTGAAGACGCTCGTCGCCCGCGACGACGGCGCGGTGGTGATGATCTGGCCGCTCGCGGCGGTCCGCCACGGACCGGTGACCGTCCTGCAGTGGCTGTCCGATCCGGTGGGACAATATGGCGATGTGCTGATCGACAAAGACGCTGATGAGGCCAAGTGGTTCTCCGCCGCCTGGACCTGGATCACCGGTGATCCGAACATCGACGGCATCGCCCTCAAGCACGTCCGCGAAGATGCCCGCGCTTTTTCGTTTCTGGACAGCAAATGCCCGCCGCTCCCCGAGGAGCACCTGGCGCCCCAACTTGACCTCACACCTTTTTCTTCAAGCGAGGAGTATTCCGGCGCGCTCAGTCGCAACCAGCGCTCACAGCGCTCCAAGTTGCGCAAGAAGCTCGAACAGGACGGCGCCGTCAGCTTCGATGTGTATCGCGGCGACAGTGCCTTTGCGCAGGCGGTCCACGACGCCCTTGCCTTCAAGAAAGCCTGGCTCGAAGAGCGCGGCCTGAAAGCGAACATCATCGGCGATCCGCGTTTTCAGGACCTCATCACGAAGCTTGGAACAGCCGACCCTTCGGCGGCCGCCGCCGGTGTGCTGTCGAGCGAAGGAACACCGCTCTCCATCGATGTGGCCTTTACCTACGAGGGACGCTACTTCGGCTGCGTTATCGCCGAAAACACATCGGCGAGCGCCAAATCACCAACCAAGGTGCATCTCGATCTCAGGCAGAAGGCCTGTATCGAAGAAGGCTTCTCGCAGTTCGACATGATGCTCCCGGCCTCGCCGTTCAAGGCGCACTGGACCGATGGCTCGGTCGTGGTCAAAGACTTCGCGCTGGCGATGAACCTGTGGGGCCTGATCTACTGCTCGGTGTATCTGGGACGCGTTCGCCCGGCCTTGAAACGGCTCTATTATGCCGTCGGGACTGGCCCGCGCACCGCACTGGCCGCGGCCATCACCATGGTTCGGCAGCGCAAATGAAGCGGCGCTTTTGTCGCCCTCGTCGCAAATTTTCGCCTAACTCTTAACTCATTTTACGCACAGTTCTCTTTATCTTGATGCGCGAGAGCCGGCCGCGCGGCCGGGCAAATATCGCGGACGCGTCGACACGCGGCATCGCGATGCGTGGGAAGGGGTAACCGCGATGGAGTGGGACGCACTGACGCTGTCACGTCTGCAGTTCGCCTTCACCATCTCGTTTCACATTATCTTCCCTTCTTTTTCCATCGGACTGGCAAGCTATCTCGCCGTGCTCGAGGGCCTGTGGCTGCGCTCGGGCAATGATAAATATCTCCGGCTCTACGACTACTGGGTGAAAATCTTCGCTATCACCTTCGCCATGGGCGTGGTGTCGGGCATTGTCATGAGCTACCAGTTCGGCACCAACTGGAGCGCTTTTTCGCAGGCCACCGGCAACATTCTGGGGCCGCTGCTCGGCTATGAGGTCCTGACCGCATTTTTCCTGGAGGCCTCTTTCCTCGGCATCATGCTGTTCGGGCGGCACCTTGTCGGACCCGGCCTGCACTTCATCGCCACCTGCATTGTCGCCTTAGGCACGCTGGTCTCGGCGTTCTGGATCCTGGCCGCCAACAGCTGGATGCAGTACCCGGTCGGCTATGAGCTGCGCGACGGCGTCTTTTACGCGACGGACTGGCTGGCCATCATCTTCAGTCCGACATTCCCCTACCGCCTCGTTCACATGGTGATTGCCGCGTATCTGACGACCGCGTTCGTCGTCGCCGGCGTTGCCGCCATCCTGCTGCTCAGGCGCCGCGCGCTCGAAGAAAGCGCCACCATGCTGAAGATGGCCTTTGGCCTGATCGCCATCCTGGCGCCCCTGCAACTTGTGGCGGGCCATGAACACGGGCTTTCGGTCTACGACACACAGCCCTCCAAGCTTGCCGCCATGGAAGGTCACTGGGAGACCTGGGAGGGCAGCGCGCCCCTTATCCTTTTTGCCTGGCCGGACGAGGCCAGCGAAACCAATCTCTATGAAATCAAGATCCCCGAGATCGGCAGCTGGATCGTCACCGGTGACTGGGACGGGGCGATCACCGGATTGAAGGAGTTTGCTCCCGAGGACCGCCCCAACGTGCCACTGGTGTTCTGGTCGTTCCGCGTCATGGTCGGGATCGGATTCTTGATGATCCTCTATGGGCTGGTTGGCGCCTGGGCGTCGTGGACCGGATTGATGGAGCGCATGCGCACCCTGCAGGTTCTGGTCGTGCCCATGCTGCCCGCAGGCTTTATCGCGGTCCTCGCGGGCTGGATCACCGCCGAGGCCGGCCGCCAGCCCTATACGGTCTATGGCCTGCTTCGCACCTCTGAGTCCGTGTCGCCGATCGCGGCCGAGCAGGTTGCCGCCTCGCTGCTCATGTTCGTGGCCGTCTACGCCGTCATCTTTCCCGCCGGCGTTTTCTATATGGGGAGGATCGCGGTCGAAGGGCCGGTTTCCTCCAAGAAACCCGCCCGTAAGAAGAAGCCGGCAAGCAGAAAAGAGCCCGCGCGCAAAAAGGCGCCTGCGAAGGCAAAATCCAGGAAGACGTCGGCCAAGAAGCGTACACGCCTGTCGGCTAAACTGGCGTCCGCGTTTGCCGCAAAACAACAAAAACCGGCCGCGGCAAAATCGAAACCCGATCTACCGGTGTTGAACCCGGTCGAAGAATCGCCGGCGCCTGAAGACCCGATATCCGCCGTGGCCGGTAAACCATCATCGCAAGAAGACATGGCGCCGGAAGACCCGATGCCTGAAGATCCCATGCCTGAGGATCCGATGTCGGAAGACCCGATGTCCGAAGACCCGCTGTTCGATGAGCCGATGCCCGACGATCGCGACACCGGACCGTCTCTGATCGACATCGCAGAGCAGTATGAAACTGAAGAACTGCCGGACAACTTTCCGGACTACAAGCGCGAGGACCCTGAAAATGGAAACTCTTGACCTTCCCGTCATCTGGTCGATCATCCTGGGTATCGCCGTCCTCATGTATGTCGTACTCGACGGCTTCGACCTCGGCATCGGGATTCTCTTCCCGCTGGCCCGCACCGACGCCCATCGCGACATCATGATGAACTCCGTGGCTCCGGTCTGGGACGGCAACGAAACCTGGCTGGTGCTTGGCGGCGGCGGGCTGTTCGCCGCTTTTCCCATGGCCTTCGGGGCGTTCATGCCGGCGGTTTACATGCCCATCACCCTTATGCTCGCCGCGCTTGTGTTTCGCGGTGTGGCCTTCGAATTCCGCTTCAAGGCCAAGGGCCGCGGGCGCAGGCTCTGGGACCATACATTCAATATCGGGTCTGTCGTCGCCGCCCTGTCTCAGGGGCTTGTGCTTGGCGCCTTCATCCAGGGCACCAGCATACGCGGCACCGCCTTCAGCGGGGGCAGCTTCGACTGGCTCACCCCGTTCAGCATCATGGTCGCCTTCGCGGTTCTGGTCGGTTACGCGCTGCTCGGCGCCACCTGGATGATCATGAAATCGGACGGCCCGCTTGCCGACTGGGCGCGCCGCTGGGCCATGCGCTGCCTGCCGGCGGTGCTTGCCTTCATGGCCGCGGTATCCTTTGCGGTACTTCTGTTCGATATCCAGGCCGGCCAGCGCTGGGGCATCTCCTGGCCGACGATCAACCTTGAGAAGCTCTTGCCGCTCGCCCCAGTGCCCTTTGCGGTGCTTGGACTGTCGCTGTGGCTCTACAATGCGCTTAAGACCAAAAGCCGTTATGCGCCGTTCTTCTGTTCCATCGGCCTTTTCGTTCTCGGCTATCTCGGCCTCGCGATTTCGATATTCCCCTATGTGGTGCCCTACGAGTTGACCATCTGGAAGGCGGCGGCCGCTCCCAACTCGCAGGCCATGCTCCTGATCGGCGTCCTGATCCTGTTGCCGCTGATCCTCGCCTACACCGCCTATGTCTACTGGGTGTTCCGGGGAAAGGCCGATGGTCCGGGCGGATACGGGCACACCAGCCATGACCAAAGCCCGGCCTGAAGACCGGCCGTTGCGCCGGCGGCTCATGTGGTTCGTCGCCCTTTACGCAGCGGGCGCTCTGGTCACCGTGACCGTGGTCTACGGGTTGAAGGCACTGGTGTTCTGGTAGGCTGTACCAGCTACCCGATGGCGTCAGCGTCCCTGGCGATGATGGCAAACCGGTCTCCCAGTGCTGCCATGCTGGCATTGTGCAGTTCCACCGCATCGATCACGCCGCCATCGGGCCGCGGCAGATCGCGTGTCGCCACCGCGCCACCGACCACCGTCGTGCGATAGCCCAGATCGAGCGCCGCCCGCGCACTGGACGAAATGCACATATGGCTCTGGAAGCCGGCAAAGATGATCTCCTTGCGCCCGATTTCCTGCAGAAGGTCGTGCAGATTGGTGTTGGCGAACGCGTTTGGCAGCGGCTTCTTGACGATGGCCTCGCCATCGGTTGGGCTCGCCGGGGCGGCGATCTGGCCGCCATGGCCGTCAAGGTCGAATGCCCCTCCGGCACGCCCCTCATGCACCACATGGATGATTGGCGTTCCCGCATCCCGCGCCTTGGCCAGCAGTTGCGCGCACTGCTCAAGCGCCGGCGCGATGCCGGTCAACGGCAGCATGCCGTCGACATACTCGTTCTGGCAGTCGATCATCACCAGCGCCGCGTCACTGAGGCGGCCCGGCTCCTGCGGTGCACCCGCCATGGCAAGCAGTGTTTTGGGGTGAGTCATGAGCGTTGCGGCTCCCTCGTTGCGTGAAAATCGCAGCATTCCTAGCCCGCATCACCCCCGCCGTCCATGGCCTACGCGAATCTGGATGCACACGAATGACATGCGTGTTACGCTTTTACTTGTAGGTGTTTTAGTAGCAGCCGGGGGCAATGGCTCAATCGACCACACCGGCAAAACCGAAGCAGGCGCCAACCGACAAGGAACGCGTCAGGGCGCAAGCGCGCGGCAATGCAAAACCCGCCGCCGAAGAGCCGACGGCAGAGCCTGCGGTTCTGGATAAAGCTGGCAAAGAAACCGCAGACCAGAGGGCGGACGATCCACGCGATTCCCATGCAACGGCGGATATCGAAACACTGCTGGCCACCGCGAACGATGCAGGTGCCGCGGCGCGCAATGCATGGCTCGGGTTCAACGCGATCCTCGCCTATCTGTTGATCACCATCGCATCGACGTCACATCAGGATCTGCTGCTCAACTCACAAGTGGCGCTGCCGATCATCGACATCAAGCTGCCGCTGTTCAGTTTCTACGGCTTTGCGCCCGTCCTGCTGATCCTTTTGCATCTCGGGCTGCTCGTTCAGCACGCGGTGACCGCCCGCAAACTGCATGAGCTCGATCAGGAACTGAAAGACTTTCGTGCGGCCGGCGACATCTCACAACGATATGTCCACCGCGTTCGCACGCAACTGACATTCTATGTTTTCTGTCAGGTTCTCGTCGGCCCCTACCGCAAGCCCGGCTTTCTTGCCCATGTCACCCGGTTCATGATTTGGATCAGCATTATCATTCTCCCCCTGGCGACATTTCTCGCCTTTCAGATCAGCTTCCTGCCATACCACGACCTGAGCCTGCTGATCGATCTGCATCCCGACAAGGACGAAGCCGAGATTTACCGCCTGGTCGGATTGACGTGGTTTCACCGGATCTGGTTTGTCCTTGACCTTGTCATGGTCTGGTATCTCTGGCCGGTCATCAAGTGGGGCGAAGGATCGTTTTGGACGGCCCTCAAGATCTACAAGCCATACGTTCTGTTCCCCAGCATCGTGGCCGCGTTCACGGCGGTCCTGTTCTCGGTATTTGTAGCCACCATACCGGGCGAGTGGACCGAAAACGCGATGGTCAAACTTTTCCCGTCCTGGCGGGTCGAGCGCAATGGGCGGCCCATCTTTCCCCCAACGGCCTGGCTTTTCGAGACCGGTTTCCAACACTTCGATGGCAACGGTCCCGGACAGGATACCGCTGTTTCAAAATCTCCCTTTCAACGTAATCTGATCGTGCCTGGCACAAACCTCGTGGACGACACGATGGGGCTTGAAGATGACGCATACTCTCTGGCGCTGAACAACCGTGACCTGCGCTTCGGTGACTTCAGAAGCACCGATTTTTTCCGCGCCAATCTCGCCAACTCCCAGCTTCAGGGGTCAATACTGCGCGAAGCCGATCTCAAGAGCGCGAATTTGGAAAACGCCCGGCTCAATGGCGCCGACCTGATCCGGACCGACCTTCAGGCGGCCCGGTTGAATGGCGCCGGCCTTCTCAACGCAAAAATGCTTTTTACGATCCTCCGCGACGCGTCTCTGCAATCGGCGGGTGCTCAGGGTGCAAATCTTGACAGCGCAAATCTCGAAGGCGCGGACCTGAGCAGGGTGGACTTTCGAGGCGCAACACTGCGTGCCACGATCCTGAAATCGGCCAATCTCACCGGAGCCCAGCTTCAGGGAGCGGTTCTCGATCACGCATTCATGCAGGGCGCTATCCTGAACAACGCGCATTTCACCGGTGCATCGTTGAACGGGACGCACCTACAAGGCACCATTTGGCTCAATACAAACGCGAAAGTCGCCGACCTGACAGAAGCCGACCTCACCGGGGCCGATCTTGCGAGCGCTCAGTTGCAGGGCGCCATTCTCGATCAGGCCCGGGTCTGGGGAACCATCCCTCCGGCGGAAACCGCCTTTGTCGATCTTGTCGACCTGAAGCTGAGCGACATCTCCCCACCCACCGAGGCAGGGAAGGCCGAACTGCGTCAAGTCATACGCCACGACCCGGATGACTCGCTCCGCAAGCAGATGTCCGACCATCTCACGGCCATATTGAACGCGCCCCCGAGCAGTTGGACGGGCGCCAGATTCTGGCACCCGGCCGGACGGGCAGCTCCTGATCCCGGCGCGCTGGCCAGCCTTATGGCCACACTCGCCTGCCAAGACACCGCCGGATGGGTGCTGCAGGGTGTCGAGCGCCAGCTTTCCACGGAGTTCCGGGAGTTTGCCAAGCGCGGCGTCGCCGTGAAAAGCGCTTTCGACGCAGCCTTAAAGTCCCCGGAATGCGCCAAAGCGGCAAAACCGGCCCAGACCGCATTTCGCACTCGAAGACGGATATGGTGTGCCACCACCTCGGCGCGCATGCCATCCTGCATCCAGCGCATGGCTGCGTTTCCGTGCACGCACAGGCGCGCCATGCTATAGGCCGGCGTCTATGAGCGCACCGATCGAACATCCCGCTGAAGGCTGGCGGCGGCCCGTCGTCCTCCTGACGCTGATGGCCGTGGCGAACGGTATTTCCTTTGCCACCTGGATGGCGCTGGTCAACAATTTCGCCATCGAACGGGTCAACTTCACCGGCTACGAAATCGGCATCCTGCAGTCGGTCCGCGAGATCCCCGGTTTCCTCGCCTTCACCGCGGTGTTCATCCTTCTGCTGCTGCGCGAACAGACCCTCGGGCTTGTCGCACTCGCCCTGCTCGGCATCGGCACCGGGATCACCGGACTGTTCCCGACGGAATATGCGTTCTACGGAACAACGGTCCTGATGTCGGTCGGGTTCCACTACTACGAGACCATGAACCAGTCCCTGGCGCTGCAATGGTTTTCCAAGGCCGACGCGCCGCGTTCCCTCGGCAAGATCATCGCCGCCGGCTCAATGGCGACCATCACCGCCTATGGCCTGATTTTCATAACGTGGAAGTGGCTGGCGCTGGACTACATCTATGTCTATGCCCTCGGCGGCGCGATCACGCTCGCCATCACCGCGTTTCTGGCGGTCAGTTTCCCGCACTTCAAACAGAGCGTCACCCAGCGCAAACAGATCATTCTGCGCAAGCGCTACTGGCTCTATTACGCCCTCACCTTCATGAGCGGCGCCCGGCGTCAGATCTTCGTCGTCTTCGCCGGTTTCCTGATGGTCGAGAAATTCGGCTATTCGGTCGCCGCCATTACCGCGCTGTTCCTGGTCAACGCCGTCTTCAACATGATCTTCGCGCCCAGGATCGGCGCCCTGATCGGCCGCTTCGGCGAGCGCAAGGCGCTGGTGTTCGAATATATCGGCCTGATGCTGGTCTTCACCTGGTACGCCTTCGTCGACAACCCGTGGATCGCGGCCGGTCTCTACATTGTCGACCACGCGTTTTTCGCGCTCGCCATCGCCATGAAGACTTACTTCCAGAAGATCGCCGACCCCGCCGACATGGCTGGCACCGCAGGCGTCGCCTTCACCATCAGCCATATCGTGGCCGTGGTCCTGCCCTTCGGACTGGGCCTCGTCTGGCTGGTCAATCCGTCAGTGGTATTCCTGATGGGCACCGCAATGGCTGCCGTGTCCCTGGGCCTTTCAGTGCTGATCCCGAACCACCCGGAACCCGGCCATGAGGTGATCTGGAAACAGAAGACGCCCCTGGCGGCCCCGGCCGAATAGCTCACCCGGCAATCAGGTCAACCGAGCCGCGAACACGCTTGCTATTGACGCGCCCGCGAAAGCCTTCATGGTATGCGCTGAACGCGCCGTCGGCCCTGCCCCGGCACCACCGCAAACGCACCCACGGGGAACCAAAATGGCCTCGCAAGACCCCCTGCTCCAGCCGTTCCAGCTCAAGCACCTGACCCTCAAGAACCGGCTCATGTCGACATCGCATGAACCGAACTATTCCGATGACGGCATGCCCAAGGAGCAGTACCGGCTCTATCACGTGGAAAAGGCCAAGGGCGGCATCGCCATGACCATGACCGCCGGTTCGGCCGTGGTCTCCGAAGACTCGCCCCAGGCCTTCGGCAATCTTTTCGCCTACAAGGACGAGATCGTTCCCTGGCTGAGCCGGCTTGCCGACGAATGCCATGACGAAGGCTGCGCGGTGATGATCCAGCTCACCCATCTCGGCCGGCGCACCAACTGGAACCATTCCGACTGGCTCCCCGTTCTCTCGGCATCGCCGGTCCGCGAACCGGCCCACCGCGCCTTCCCCAAGGAGATGGAGGACTGGGACATCGAGCGCATTGTCAGGGACTATGCCGCCGCCGCCGAGCGCATCAAGGAAGCCGGCCTCGATGGGTTCGAGTTCGAATGTTACGGCCATCTGATGGATTCGTTCTGGTCGCCGGCGACCAACCTCCGAACCGACGACTATAACGGCAGCCTTGACAACCGCCTGCGCTTTTCCATGCGTGTCATCGAGGCCTGCCGCGAGGCCATCGGGCCCGACTTCATCATGGGGCTGCGCATGGTGGCCGACGAAGACTGGGAAAAAGGCATCGGGCGCGAAGAGGGTATGGAGATCGCCCGGCGCATGGTCGCCACCGGCAAGGTTGACTTTCTCAACATCATCCGCGGCCGGGTCGACCACGATGCCCCGCTCACCAAGGTCATCCCGGTTGCCGGCATGGCGTCGTCGCCGCATCTCGACTTCGCCGGCGAAGTGCGCGCCGAGACAAAGTTCCCGGTGTTCCACGCCGCCAAGATCGCCGATGTCGCCACCGCGCGCCATGCGGTCGCCGAGGGCAAGCTCGACATGGTCGGCATGACCCGCGCCCATATCGCCGATCCGCATATCGTCAAGAAGATCATGGCCGGCCAGGAGGAGCAGATCCGCCCCTGCGTCGGCGCCACCTACTGCCTCGACCGGATCTATGAAGGGCACGGCACATTATGCGTCCATAATCCCTCGACGGGACGCGAAGCCACCATGCCGCACGAGATCGCCAGGAGCGACGGCCCTTCGAAGAAGGTCGCTGTCGTGGGCGCCGGCCCGGCCGGACTCGAGGCAGCCCGGGTCTGCGCCGAGCGCGGCCATGAGGTCGTCCTGTTCGAAGCCGCCAATGAGCCCGGCGGCCAGATCAGGCTGTGCGCCCGGCAGAAACGCCGCCGCGACCTGATCGGCATCGCCGACTGGCGTGCCGAACGCTGCACCGATCTCGGCGTCACCATGAACTTCAACACCTATGCCGAGGCATCCGATATCCGCGCACTCGAGCCCGACATTGTCCTGGTTGCCACCGGAGGCCTGCCCAACACAGCTTGTATCGAGGCCGGCGACGATCTGGTGACCTCGTCCTGGGATATCCTGTCCGGCGACGTCAAGCCGGCCGAAGATGTGCTCGTCTATGACGACAACGGCGCCCATCCGGGCATGCAGGCCACCGAGTTCATCGCCGAGGCGGGCTCGACGGTGGAGATTGTTTCGCCGGAACGGTTCTTCGCCCCTGAAATGGGCGGCCTCAACCACGCCCCCTACATGAAGATCTTCCAGTCGCTCGGCGTGCGCATCACCGGTCACTCGCGGGTCCACACGGTCATCCGGGACGGCAACAAGCTTCATGTCACGATTTCGAGCGACTACACCGAAGGCGTCTATGACGAGCGCAAGGTCGATCAGGTGGTCGTGGAGCACGGCACGGTGCCGCTGGACGAGATCTATTTCGAGCTCAAGGAAGCCTCGATCAACCGCGGCGAGATCGACTACCGGGCATTGATCGCCGGCCACCCGCAATCCATCTCGACCAATCCGGATGGCGCGTTCCAGCTGTTCCGCATCGGCGACGCGGTTGCCAGCCGCAACATCCACGCCGCAATCTACGATGCGCTGCGCCTGTGTAAGGAACTCTGAATTGCCCGATCGCGGAGCCAGTACCTCCGGCCCCACCGACGACCTCGCGTTCCTCGAAGACATGACGCTCGAAGAGATCGAGCCCGCCTTGCACGAGGCCCGCCTGAAAAGCGCCGCTGCGGCCAAAAGCCCGTCCGCGCGCCTCGCACTGGTCAAATATGCCTTCAGCGCCTCGGTCGAGTATGGCCGCAAGAGCCGCAATCGCGAAATGGAAGCCTGCATCGACGAGATCAGAGACGCGGTAAAAGACTTCCCCAGGAACTACGTCTATCGCGTTTGGCTCGTCCGGGCAGCGTTTGAGGCCGAAGTTCAATACGGCTTCGAGCCGCGCGTCGGGCACCAGATCGTTTCGCTCAATGAGATGCGCGAAGCGGTCCTGAAATTCCCCAGGAGAAGTGAAATCCGTTTGGTCTTCGCAAGCAGTTCGCGCTATGCGGCCGTGGTCTGCGCCAACTCCGGGCGCTTCGACGAAATGGACGCGCACCTGCGCGATATCGCCAAGGCGGTGAATGATTTTCCCGAAGATCCAGAGATTGCCGAAATGCTTGCCTGGGGCGCGTCGGTCGCAACCGAGCGGTGTGCCGCCGTAGACCGCCTGGAAGATGCGCAACGCCATCTCGAGGTGGCCCGGGAAATCGCCGCGACCTTTCCCGATCACGACCTGATACGTTTCAACTATGCCAGCGCCCTGCGGCATGCCGCGTCGGGCTGCGGCGAAGGTGGCCTTCTCGACAAGGCCGGAGAACAGCTGCACGCGCTATTGGCGCTGACACGCCCGCATCCGTCGGACGCGGACCTGCATCTCGTACTCGCGGACGCCGCGCTGGGCGCGACCGCCGACTACGCAATGGCCGGCATGCGCGACCGGATGGATTTCTGGCTTGCCACACTGCGCAAGGCTGTGCGGGATTTTCCGGGCGACGCCTATATCTGGACCTTCCTGCCGCAGGCCCTCTCGAACGCCGTCCTCGCCTGCGCCAATGCGGAGGACTGGACGCAAGTGGAGGCGCACATCGCGGAACTGCGAGCCTACGTCGAAAAACACTGGCCGGTTCGCGATGCCACCCGCCTGCTGGTGCGCAGCGCCCTCCTGGCCGCATCCCGATACACCGATGCAGGCCTTGTCGACGACGCCGAAAGGAATTGCGAAATCGTGCGTGAATACCTTCAGCCCGCCGGGGACGATCCGGAAACCAGGAAACTGGCCGAAGATATCTGCGGTTGCTGATGTCTTGGAGCAGGGTCGGGCGGAAAACCGGTAGCCCCTTTCCTGATCCTCCTCTAGGCAACCCGGCTGGATGTTTCCTTGACGCTTCGGGTTGCCGCATCGACCTGTGAGGTGGCTTCGGCAATGTCGGCAATGTTCTTGGTGATCTGCTCAACCCCGTCGGCCGCCGTTTGCATGTTACCGGTGATTTCCTGGGTAACGGCGGTCTGCTCTTCCACCGCGCTCGCGATCGACGACGAAATGTCATTGATATTGCCGACCGTTGCTGAAATCGTCCCGATTGCCTCGACCGCACTGACTGTGGTGTTCTGCACGTCTGCGATCTGAGTGGAAATCAGTTCGGTCGCATTGGCGGTCTGGTTGGCCAGCGACTTCACCTCACTGGCAACCACCGCAAACCCCTTGCCGGACTCGCCGGCACGGGCAGCTTCGATCGTCGCATTCAGGGCAAGCAGGTTGGTCTGTTCAGCAATGCTCGAGATCAATTCGACAACTTCGCCGATCGACTGCGCCGAACTGGACAGGCCGGCAATAATCTCGTTTGTATGATCGGATTCCTTCACCGCGTCCGTGGTGATCTCCAGGGCATGATTTACCTGCCGGCTGATTTCGACGATGGACGATGACAGCTCTTCCGCCGCGGACGCAACGGTCTGTACGTTCGTGGACGTCTGATTGGCCGCCCCAGTTGCATTCGATGCCTGTTGAGTCGCGCTTTGCACGATTTCGCCGATCTGGTCGAGCTGCGTGTTGATCTCGTGCTGCGCATCTTCACGCCGCGTACGCTCCAACACCATCTGAGTGACATCCGAGGCGTATTTCACGACCTTGAAAGGCATGTCGTTCATGTCACGGATCGGGTTGTAGCTCGCTTGAATCCAAATCTCCTTGCCGCCTTTGCCGAGGCGCTTGAACTCGGCGGATTGAAATTCGCCCTGTCGCAGTCGATTCCAGAAAGCTTCATATTCCGCACTTTCACGGACGCCGGGCTCGACAAACATCGAATGATGCTGACCGACGATTTCGCCGAGCTTGTAACCGACCACCGCAAGAAAATTGTCATTGGCGCGAATGATGGTCCCGTCAAGTTCGAACTCGATGACGGCTTGTGACATCCCGATCGCAGCCAGCTGACCTTCGAAATCCGCATTCTGCAGTCTCTGTGCGGTGATATCCGTTGCGGTTTTCACAATTTTCACGACTTTTCCGCCTCGGCCCAGGATCGGATTATACGTCGCCTGTATCCAGATTTCTTTGCCGCCCTTTCCACGACGCTTGAATTCCGATTGCTGAAACTGTCCCTGTGCGAGGCTCTGCCAAAATTCCGCATAGTCCTGCGACCCGGCAAACTCCGGATCGACAAACATCGAATGATGCTGTCCTGCGATCTCACTCAGCTCGTAGCCCATCACACCAAGAAAATTGGCGTTTGCCGTAATGATCGTGCCATCGGGGTTAAATTCAATCACCGCTTGGGACTTCGTCAGAGCGTCAAGAATGTTTGCTGAATTGGACTGTCCGAAAAGCCACATGAGTTCACCTCTTGGTTGCCTGAATTCACAACGAGAAGTCACTCAAAGGCAAGCGTGACCCCAGTCATCAGAAACCGCAAGGTCAAATATTTTTATTAAAATTATGTTACTTCAAATACATCACAGAACCGTCAACGCAGTTTCAACGAAAAAATAAGATTTCTCTTCAAAAATTACTGAAAACAACTCAAAATTAGCGTGCATAGAACAATAAATATACCAGAACGTAGCGAATCGATAGGAAAAACCGATGAGAAAGCGCAGTCTTTCAAAACAGTCACTGGCGCATTGCAACTGAACAAGCCGGGCCCTATAACGCTCAGACACGCAGGCAATGCCGTACGGATCCGGTCGCGAACCGCGACACTCACATTGCAATCTACGATGCCCTGGTGCTGTGACGGACGTTCAAGAGCGGATGACGATCATACGTAACCGCTCCAGTGTTTGCACACGCCTGCCGCGTCTTCCTCCCGGCGATCTTGCCGGCTCATGCCACAACAATATCAAATGTGTACCGCGCGCCGCCGAATGCCTTTGCTGTTGCCGCCTGACGCAGCGCATCGGAGCCAAGCCGGGAATAGAGCCAGTCATGCGCGTTGAGCGGTTCGCCGGGAAAATACATCTGTGTGGTCAGCTCGCGGCCGGTTGCATCTGCCACAAGCAAGTGAATGTGCGGCGCGCGCCGGCTGCCGCCACCGAGAAGATAGTCGGCAGGTTTGACGGTACGGAACCTGTAGGCGCCGTCCGCGCCGGTGCGCACCTTGCCGAAGCCCTGAAAGTCCGGATCGCTCTCCGTCCCGCCCTTATCGCCCGGATGGGCATAGCGCCCGAACGCGTTGGCCTGCCAGATCTCGACCAAGCCGTCCGCCACGGGCGCGCCGCTGGCCTTGAACACCCGGCCTGTAAGCTCGATCGCCTCGCCCTGGGCACGGCCCGGCCGTCCGGCGATCTGCGTCAGGTCGGCGTCCTGATCGGCCGGTTTGGTCATCGGGTAGAACGGGCCCTCGGTCTGCCGCGGCGTCAGGATGGCAGCGGCCACCGCCGGCCTGGCGAACACCAGACCCGCCGCACCGATGACAAAAGCCCTGCGGTTCGATGGCATGACACGCTCCTTTGGCGAACAATCCTGTGCATCATTATGCAGCCGGATTGACATAACTGTGGACACAATGTGGATAACCGCGAATCACCGGATGACACGAAACCGCGAGTGAAGCACACTCCAATTGCACGGTCCGGATGGGTCTTGGAACTGGCGGATCAAGACAATGCAGATGGGTTGCCGTGCTGCCCCGGAGCTGGATCCGGGCGCCGACTGGGGTCGGGAGCGCAAGCTTCAGGTTTCGGATGGCGACAGGGCCAGCAATCGCCAAGGGGGCTGGTGAATGTCGGTGTCATGATGTCCTTCGGGGTGTTGCGACATCGGCGGTAGCCAAACCGATGATGTTGTAAACGGCGGTCATCCGTTAAATCAGCATTAGGGCCAGGGTCCTTCGGGACCGGACGTCCGAAAGACAGGACCTTCGGGTTTTGTCTGGGTGGTCGAAGAGCCGGCAACGGTTTGGAGATTGCTTCATGAGATCGCCGGTGGCGCGGGAGTGTTCTTCGGAACATGACAGCGAAATCGGGGAACACATGAGAAAGTGCGGAGCAGCTTCGGCGGCTCCGCATTTTCCTTTTTGGGCACATGTTCCGTCGCACCATTCGCGCGCCGCCCGTCCCTTCTGCAAATCAGGCCATTCCATACGCATGAACGCAGCTCATGCGGCGGATCAGCTTTTTTGACGGTCACACTTCGGCGGAAGTGCCATACCGTGCGTGGGATATCGTTCCCTGGGAGCATTTCGGAATGAACGATCAAAGACGCACGCGCAGATCACGCCGGCCAGGTTCAGGCGAACGGACCCGTCCCGCCGCCGTTGCTCCTGCATATGTCAAACGGCAGATTCCCTATTTCGAGTTTCTCAACGAGGAAGGCCTCGCCAAACTTGAGGACCAGGCCGATTGGCTGATTGAGGAGATCGGACTGGAATTTCGTGAAAACCCCCATGCGCTCGAGCTTTGGAAGCAGGCCGGGGCGGATGTCGACGAAACGCGGGTGCGCGCGCCAAAGGGCATGATCCGGGACCTGTGCAAGACGGCTCCGCCCGAATTTGCCCAGGTCGCCCGCAATCGCGAACGCTCGGTCCGCATCGGCGGCGCCAATCAGGTGTTCGCGCCTGTTTACGGCTCTCCCTTCGTGCGCGACCTCGAAGGCGGCCGCCGCTACGGCGCGATCGAGGACTTGGAGAAACTCGTCAAGCTGACCCAGATGCTCCCCTCGCTGCACCACAGCGGGTTCGTCACCTGCGAGCCCTGCGATGTGCCGGTATCGAAGCGCCATCTCGACATGCTCTACATCCACATGAGCTGCACCGACAAACCGCATCTCGGCGCCATCACCGAAAAGAGCCGGGCGGAGGATTCCCTCGCCATGGCGCGCCTGCTGCATGGCGAGGAAACCTTCAACGGCAGTTGCGTCATCATGGGCAACGTCAACACCAACTCGCCCTTGCTTGTCGACAAGGTTGTGACCGAAGCGATCGAAATCTATTGCGGAGCCGGCCAGGGCATTGTTGTCGTGCCCTTCATTCTTTCCGGCGCCATGGGCCCGGTGTCGACAGCGGCATCGATCGCCCAGGCCCTGGCCGAGGCGATGATGTGCTGCGCCTACAGCCAGCTTGTCCGCCCCGGCGCCCCGTTCGTTCTCGGCAATTTCCTGTCGTCAATGAGCCTCAAATCAGGCGCCCCCACTTTCGGCATGCCTGAACCGGTCATGTCCAACTACATCGTCGGCCAGTTGGCGCGGCGGCTCGGGCTGCCCCTGCGCTGCGGCGGCGCTTTGACCGCCTCCAAGATTGCCGATGCCCAGGCGGCGGCCGAAAGTGCAGATTCGATGCATTCCACCGCGCTTGCCGGCGCCAACTTCGTGCTCCATTCAGCCGGCTGGCTCGAAGGCGGGCTCTGCACCGGTTACGAGAAACTGGTCATCGATGCGGACCGTCTCGGCGCCTATCAGGTGCTGCTCTCCGGTATGCCGATCGACGACAATGCGCTCGCGCGGGACGCCTATGACGAGGTCGAGCCGGCAGGCCATTTCCTCGGCTGCGGCCACACCATGCGCAACTACCAGACCGCGTTCTACGAACCGGCCCTTTCCGACAGCGAAAATGTCGAAAGCTGGGAGGAACGCGGCGCCCGTGACATGCAGCAAAGGGCTTATGAGCGCTGGACCCAATTGCTGCAGGACTATGAAGCCCCGCCGATCGATCCGGCAACGGACGACGCACTGAAAGACTTCGTGGCCCGCCGCAAGTCCGAACTTCCCGACGCCTGGTACTGATTTGACACCGCGTCAGACGACCGCCTGGATCATCATGTAGATGCCGACGACGACCAGCGCGGAAAAGAACAGTTTGCGGAACTGCGCTTCGGAAATCCCCGCGCGATAACGCCATCCAAGCAGCCAGCCGGCGCCGGTCGGCGCAACTGCATAGGCGGAGAGCAGCGCAATGTCTGCCGGAAAGAGATTGCGGCTTGTGAAGGAAACAGCCAGCGCCACCGTTATGGTCGCAAAAGTGACACCCATGGCCTGCACCAGCGCATCGCGGCCAAATCCGAGGGCCTGGAGATACAAGATGCCCGGAACGATAAAGGTTCCTGTCATGCCGAACATCGCTCCGGCAACAACACCCACCACGGGCGAATAGAGCGCCTCATGCTCTCCGGGCGGCGGGATTTGCGGACGCAGCAGGCTTACCGTCGAATAGACGCACAGGACCACGCCCAGAAGCCCGAGCAGCAGGTCTCCGGACGTACCCGCCAGAACACCGACGCCAATCCAGGTGCCAACGCAGCCCGCCGCCAGATAGGTCCACAGCCTGCGCATGATGTCGCGGAAATGCCCACCCACCAGCCCCTGCCACACATTGGCGACAATGCATGGAACGATAATGACCGCCATCGCAAACTTGAGTCCCAGCAGCGGCGCCATGAACGCCAGCGCCACGACCGGTATGCCGAGCCCCACCGCGCCCTTGACAAAGCCGGCGACCAGAAAGGTGAGTGTGACAAGGCCGATGACCTCGACAGTCCATATGGAGGACATGGCGATCACCACCGGCCCGGCGGCAAGGAACAGTTCTCGATCGGCGTTGCCGGATGCGGCACTACGGCGGAAAGGCTACGCATAGTGGTCTTGATACCTTAGGACTCTCGCCCGCGGAATCAGCGCGGCCATGTCACGCCTGATACTACAACCTCCCTGGCACCTCTTCCACATTGTGTTGAGTGATGTTGCTGCATCGCGGCTTTCTCTGTTACGCCACCGTCAGAGCGGTTTATGATGTGGTCCAAGTCGACCGTCGGATTACGAACAGGGATGCGCAAGCCATGGTGACAGGCGGATTGATACTCAATCGTCGCAGCTTTGTGCTGGGCGCAGCCGCGTCGGCGGTCATGGTGGGCGCGCGATGGGATGCCGCCGCCTCCGCAGAACACGCCTATGCCCTTGAGATCAGGCCGGGCACCGCCCGACTGCTCGAAGACGACAGCCTGCAGACCGGCATTTGGGGCTTCGACGGTCAGGTGCCCGGTCCGGTGTTGCGCGCCAGACAGGGCCAGCCGCTGACCGTGGCCGTCACAAACGCGCTGGAACAACCAAGCTCGGTTCACTGGCATGGCCTGCGCATCGAAAACAGCATGGACGGGGTGCCGGGCCTGACGCAGGACCCCATCGCGCCGGGAGAGACATTCACTTACCGGTTCACACCGCCCGACGCCGGCACCTTCTGGTATCACCCCCATATCCGCTCATGGGAGCAGGTCGCGCGCGGCCTCTACGGCGCCCTTGTCGTTGAGGAAGACAGCGCGCCCGACATCGACCGGGACTTTGTTCTCGTGGCCGACGACTGGCGTCTCGGAGAAGATGGCGCCTTCGACGCGGAAAGTCTTGGCAACCTGCATGACTGGGCCCACGCGGGGCGTCTCGGCAACATCCTGACGGTCAATGCAAAGGCCTATGAGCGCTTTGAAGTGACGCCCGGAGAACGGGTGCGCCTGCGGCTGATCAATACGGCGAATGCCCGTGTGATGCAGTTTGCCGTTCCAGGCTTGCGGCCTTGGGTCGTCTCCCACGATGGACAGCCCGTCGCCCCCTATCTCGTCGGCTCGAGCGGCGTCGAACTTTCGCCCGGACAACGCACCGATCTCCTGGTCGATGTCGCCGGCACGTCGGGCGATGAAATCCCCATCGTGGAACTGAGCACCGGCGATCGCCTGGTTGCCGGTTATCTGGTGCTGTCTCGCAAGACGCCGCGGCCGCCGAGGGCCTTCGCCACGCCCGCCGCCCTGCCGGCAAGCACGGTCGAGTTGCCGGTCGCCGGCAACACGCAAGATGTGAACCTCACGATGACCGGCGGCGCCATGCGGTTCTTGCAGTCGGCCGTCTACAAGGGCGAAACCCTGGACGGGCGCACGCTTGCCCTTGAACACAGCCAGGCCTGGGCCTTCAACGGCATTGCCGGCATGTCGGCCAAACCCCTGTTTACGGCCGCGCGCGGCACCACGGTGCGGCTGAAGCTGCGCAACGACACCGGCTGGCGGCACAACATTCACCTGCACGGCCATCACTTTGTCGAACTGTCCCGCCGCGCAAGCGCCGATGCAGGCGCCAGGCCGGTCACCACCGACCGGGCGGACGCCCTGCAGGACACAATCCTGCTGCAGGCCGATGAACTGTCGGAAGTCGCCTTCGTTGCGGACAATCCCGGCAAATGGATGATCCACTGTCACATGCTCGAACACCAGGCGAGCGGCATGGCGACATGGTTTGAAGTGGCCTGAAACAACGGCAGACGACACGGGGACTGAGGGGAGGACAACATGGCTGAGGCAGCCAGCATTACACTTGAGCGTGACGGCGACCGCGACAGTGGCGATATCATCTGCAGCATCCGCATACACGATCAAAAACACAGGGACCATTCCGCAACCTTTCGTCTCCTGGCCGTCGTGAAAGTGCATGATTCCCGCGGCGTCGACAGCGAATCCGTGCTCCATGAAGAGACGTTTCGGATTTCCGCGCCCTATCACGAAATCAGGATCCCCCGAGACGAGGTTCTCGCCTACTCCTATTTCGGCAACATGATCGACATCGAGATTCACACACGGGTGATCATCGACGATGCCATGTTGTTCGATTCAAAGGTCTCCGCCGAACAGGAAATGGAACTCGGCCTGAAGCCGCCGGCCAATGACGATGCGGAGGGTGTCGTCGAACCGAAGGACGATTTCTTCTTCTTCAAAAACCTCAAGGCCATTCCGTTCCAGGCCCAGGTGATCACGCTGGCACTGGTCATAGTCGGCGGCCTCGTCATGCTCATCAACACCGCCATCGGCGCACATGACCAGTTCTCGCCGAACCATCTGGTCTACTTCTACGACCACTACGATTCCGACGGCGACGGCGAGTCGCCGCTTCAGAAGGCGTTGATGGGCAGCGGTGCGCTCGGCGCCATGATCTGGTTCGCCATGCGCAGCCAACTTCGCAAGTACATGAAGTTCCGTTTCAAGTTTCAGGGCAAGGCCATCCGCCCCGACGAGGAATACGTTGCTTCCTCTCTGTTCGCGGGGCGTTCCCGGGTGCCGCTTGAAAACATCACCCTGCGCGTGGTGGCGAGCAACATGGAATGCGGCCAGTATGTCCGCGGCTCTGGAACCAACCAGCGCACGGTCTCCTTCACCGAGCCGATCCGCGGCGTCGTCCTGTTTGAGAAGACCGTCGGCCACATACCCGCGCGCACCCCGATCGGAGCCCATTTCGACGACCGGTTCAGCTTCACTCCCATGTTTGAATTGCTCTATCCGCCGGTGAGCATATCGTCGAGCCACGGACTGGAGGTGCACTGGGAGGTGCAACTGATCCACCCCGAGTTTGTCGACCAGGAGCTTGTGGGCCCGAAGAACCTGTTCACGTATGAAGACTTCCTGAGGCCCTGAACGTGGCGCAACCAACCGCACAATTCGACAGTCACATTGATCTCACGCGCGTCGACTTCGAACGCTGCCGGGCGGTGATCTTCCATGGCGCCAGCGGAAGCGGCAAGTCCACCTACATCCGCCATCTCGTGCGAACGCATCGCGGGTTGTGCGATCGCCCGTACACACACATCGACGGCGGGCCGATCGACTGGAGCCGGGTGGACGCGGCGCCCGAACGTCTGATCATCGTGGATGAACTGTTGTCATTTCGTGATCTGGTGCAGGTCGCGGGACTGCTGCGTGCCGGGCACCTGGTGATTGCCGCAAGCCACCTCCCCCCCCGGCTGACCGGAAGTCTCCGGACGCTGTGGCCACTGCAGCAATTCGCCACGGACCGAGACCCGGCAAAAATCGAACGGTTCCTGTCGAACAGGGGCGTCAGCTTCTCAAGCGCCGTCGTCGCCCGATACTGCGCACGATATGGCGCCACCTACACCGATGCCGAGATCATTCTCGATCACACCGGCGGCGATGACTTCGACCGCGCCTATGCGCGCTTCGCACGCCTCTGCACAATCGATCCGGTCAAGCCACGCCGAGCTTGGTTTTGAGGTCGGTGCTCGACGTCGTGTACTGGAACACCAGCCGCTCGTCGGGATAGATGTAGTGGAACGCATGATGCGCCATGAGCGCCGCCTCATGGAAACCGGACAGGATCAGCTTCAGCTTGCCCGGATAGGTCCCGATATCGCCAATGGCGTAGATTCTCGGCGTTGAAGTCTCGAACTTCTCGGTGTCGGCCGGGATCAGGTTCTGTTCGAGATTGAGCCCCCAGTCTGCGATCGGTCCGAGTTTCATGGTGAGCCCGAAGAACGGAAGCAGCGTGTTGCAGGGCACGGTGAGAGCATCGCCCGCCTTGGTCTTGATGTTGACCCCCGACAGTGTTGTGCCGTCGCCCTCGAGATCGGTGACCTGTCCGAGATGGAACGTCACCTTGCCTTCGTCCACCAGCTTGTGCATGCGCGACACCGAGTCCGGCGCCGCCCGGAACTCCTCGCGCCGATGCAGAAGTGTCATGCTTTTGGCCAGCGGCTGCAGGTTCAACACCCAGTCGAGCGCGCTGTCGCCACCGCCCACCACAAGGATGTCCTTGTCACGGAAGTCCTCCATCCGGCGCACGGAGTAGAACACCGATGTGCCTTCATAGGCATCGACACCGGGGATCGGCGGCTTTTTGGGCTGGAAGCTGCCGCCGCCCGCCGCGATGACGATGATCTTGGTTTCGAACACCAGATCGCCGTCGGTGTGAAGACGCCAGGTTTCGTCGTCGATCTTTTCCAGCGCGGTGATCATGTAGTTGAAATGGAACTGCGGATCGAACGGCTTGATCTGCGCCATCAGGTTTTCGGTCAGTTCCTGACCGGTCACCACGGGGAATGCGGGAATGTCGTAGATCGGCTTTTCCGGATAGAGCTCGGCGCACTGCCCGCCCGGCTTGTCGAGAATATCGACGACATGGCATTTTATGTTGAGCAGACCGAGTTCAAAGACTGCGAACAGGCCGCATGGCCCCGCACCAATGATCACCGCATCTGTGGAAATTGCAGAATTCGCCATGGCCCTGTCAGACCTCCATCCCCAATGTAGCTTTCGGGTACGTTAGCGCCCTTAACCGGAGCGCATCGCGCGTCGGCTGTTCAAAACTGCTGCTCGGGAAGCCGGATCACAAGTCCGTCCAGTTCATCGGTCACGGTGATCTGGCAGGACAGACGGCTGTTCTCGCGAACATCGAACCCGAAATCGAGCATGTCCTCTTCCATCTCTTCCGGCTTGCCAACGATCTCGGTCCATGCCTCGTCAATATAGACGTGGCAGGTGGCGCACGCGCAGGCCCCGCCGCATTCCGCGTCAATGCCGGGGATCATGTTCTTGATCGCCCCTTCCATAACCGTCATGCCGGACTTGGCGTCGACAACGTGCTCTTTGCCGCTGTGCTCGATATAGGTGATTTTGGCCATGTGACCTTCGTCCCGAACAAGGAATTGGGTCCGCGCTGGCCCGGCGCGCCGGGCCATCACGAACCGGCGCCTGCTATAGTCGAAATACCTGTGCAACGCAACGCCGGAACGTCGCGGGTTCGGCTGGAACGGGGAGCCGTTACTGGTCGGCGAGAAGCTGGTCGATAAAGTCGTTTGCTTCGCCGACGACTTCGCGGAGGTTTTCCACCAGACGCTGCTTTTCCTTTTGCGCCTTGTCCGCCGCATGGAGTTCGAGCGACGCCACCACGTCGGCCACCTGCCACGCACCAATGCCGCGGGCAGAACCTTTCAGCGTATGGGCCGCCTCGCGCCAGGTCTGCTGGTCGGCCGCGTCACGCAAACGGTCGAGATAGATAAGCGACTGTTTGGTGAAGAGCGTCAGCACTTCATGCTCCAGCTCCCGATTGCCCATGGTGTATTTGGCGAGATGCACGAGGTCTACCGGTCGCCCGTGATCGCTCTCTTCGAGAGCCGCGTTTGTTGCGGCGGCTTGATTTACCCTGGCCATATTGATGCTCGCGGTTGCAAGTGAAACACTGCATGCAGCGTAGCGCAGCGGCGATACCATCTGGTTAATGGACAGGGTTTCAGAAGGGTTACTGCCGGCAGGTGGGCGCTCAGGGTTCGGAGGGGCCGGGCTTGGTCTCCGCCGCATCACCCGCCAGCACCGCAATGCCGAGTTCGGTGAGCTTGCACACCTGCCAGTCCGGGATTTGCGGGTTCGCGAACCAGGGTTCCGCCCAGCCGTTTTCAATGCAGGCGCGGATCGTCCGCTGGTTGAAAGAACTGCCGTTTTCGTCAAACAATGGGAGCTTGCCGCCCGGCTGTCCCAACCCGCGCTCGAGATAGTTTCGCTGCGGTATTGTCGGCGCCGCCGTGGCGGGCTGCGCATCGTCTTTTCGGCCGCGAGTTTCGGTTCGCCCGTCGGCACGGCCGACTTTAACCAAGTTAGCCATAACATGTTATCAAATCACTCGTTGGTGTTGGTCAGCAAGCAAAAATCGGGTATTCTCCCCACGCTTTCTCTCCGGGGAAGCGCAGGAGGCCAACAACTCAATTCGACCTTATTCTTGGTTTGTAATCGTGTGAGTTACTGTCGCTCGTCGGCACAATTTCGCGTGAGCAAAGCAAAGACCCGCTTTTGCGGTTAACCAAGTTGGGGAATACGGACGGCGAACGTGTTGGTTTTGCTGCATAAATGAAAGAGTAGATGCGAATCGATAATGGTTCGCGGTACTGGTAGCATTGGGTGTGCCGTGTAGGTGGCGTGGTGTTGTCAGTAAGTGGCGGGAAGCGTGATTATGGCCAGTAGACTGGAGTCTAGAAAGTCCTCGTCAAGAAAATCGTCCAGCAAGGCGATTGAGCGACAGGACCCAAACGCCGAAAGTGCCCATAGCCGTTCGGTGCGGCCCGAAGATGGCCGGCAGCCCCCTTCAGCAGCAAGACGCCCGCCGGAAGCACCGATTGCGCGCCCGGCCAATGAGAACGAGCCATCAACCGCGGCTTTGATTTCCGGCCTGAAGCGCCGGCCCTCCGCGGCGCCGTTCTTTCTCGCATCTCTGGTAACCGTCCTCTGGTTCATCGCCTATGTGGCCTATCTGGTCGGCCTCTACGGACCCGAAGCAGAACGGCTTGGCAGTTTCGGCCAGGTCATTTCGCAAATTCCGATTCAGGAAATCGCGGTCATCGTCGTCATGGCGATCCTGCCGGTTCTCCTTGTCTGGTCGATCAGTTACCTGGTCTGGCGCTCGCAACAGATGCGCCATGTCTCGCAGGCGCTGGTGCAGACCGCCCTGCGCCTCATCCGGCCCGAAGATGTCGCCAATGAAGGTTTCGCCACAATCGGTCAGGCGGTTCGCCGTGAACTTGGCCAGTTGGTCGGCGGCGTCGAGCATGCAATTTCCCGCGCCGGCGAGCTCGAAACCATCGTGCACAAGGAAATCAGTGCCCTGGAGCGTGCCTTCGGCGGCAACGAAGAACGTATCCGGACGCTGCTCGACGGCCTTGAGAAACAGCGCTCCGCCCTGGAAGAAGCAGGGTTCGTTCTGGGCTCCGAAGCCAACCCCCTGGTCAACCGCCTCGAGCAGAACACCTCGACCCTGCAGCAGATCATCGACAGTGCCTCGACCACCCTGCACTCGCTTGAAACCGGCCTCAAGGAAAGCACCCACGAGTTGGGCGGCGCCATTGCCGAGATCGCGCAGCAGGCAAGCGGCACCTCGGAGCAGATCGCCCAACAGACCGGACGGCTAGAGCAGATCTCGAACACCGTCCTGCAGGACATGCGCAAGTTCAACGAGCAGCTCTCCGACCAGACCGAGTCGCTGACCAAGACGACCCAGGCTCTCGAGAACTCGAGCACCGAGTGGGCCCAGGAGGTCGAGCGCGTGTCGGGCAATGTCTCGACGCAGATGCGCGACACCTCCACCGAGCTTTCCCAGCTGCTGCGTTCCTCCAGTGGCGAGTTCGATGACGCCAATGCCGAACTGGTCAAGAACCTTGATCAGACCAGCGAGAAGATCACCCAGCGGCTGCGTGACACCGGCACCGAGTTCACCTCGATGCTGCGCGGCGCCAGTGGTGAGTTCTCCGAAGCCAATGCCGAGCTCGCCCGCCATCTGGACCGCACCACCGCCAAGCTCACCCAGCAGCTGCGCGATGTCGGCGGCGAAATGACCGAGCTTCTGCAGACAAGCTCCGGCGAAGTCGTCTATCAGATGAAGGAGGCGTCCCACGAAGTCTCCACCCAGGTCGAAAAGACCGGCACCGAGTTGACCCAGCATGTCGAGATTTCCGGCGGCGCGGTCACCGAGAAACTGCTCAGCGCATCGAGCGAGTTCGTCCAGAACCTCGACCGTGCCCGCGAACAGGTGTTCGAGTATCTGGCCACCGCCTCCGGTGAAATGACCGACCGCGTGGAGCACACGACCTCGCGCGTCTTTGCCAAGCTGAAAGAAGCGAACGCGGAAATGAGCGAGCGGCTCGAGCAGACGTCAAGCCGCCTCTTCGCCCGTCTCGACCAGGCCTCCAGCGAAATGAACAACCGGCTGGAGAACACGTCCGCGCAGATCTCGGACAAACTGAGCACGACCAGCACGGAAGTCTTCGAGCGCATAGGCGAAGCCGGCATGGAAATGAGCCGGCAGCTCACCGAGCGCAGTGCGGAGATCGTCGACCGCATGTCGTCGACCACCGGCGCCATCACGGCGCAGCTGTCCGAAACCGGTCAGCAGCTGTTTACACAGATGGAAAGCACCAGCCAGCACGTGGCGACCGCGATGGAGAACACCGGTGCTGAAATCCTCGGCCGCTTTGACTCGACCACGGCGCATATCGCGCAGACGCTCGATCAGGCCGGCACGCAGATGTTCTCCCAGCTCGACACGACCACTCAGACCCTGAGCGAACGTCTCGACGAAGCCAGCGCCAGCCTCACCGGCCGTCTCGACTCGACCTCGACCAAGCTGGCCGACGCGCTCGAGCAGACCGGATCGCATCTGTTCACGCGGCTGGACGATACGGCGCAGACACTCAGTGAGCGGCTCGATCAGGCGAGCTCCCAGGTGACCGGCCGTCTCGACTCGACGAACAGCCAGTTCGTCGTCAATCTTGAAGAGGCCGCGGTGCAGCTTTCGACACATCTTGACGATGCCGCGGACCGTATCGGCAAGCGTCTGGAGCAGTCGAGCGAGCACATGTCCGGTTGGCTCGAGAACACCAGCGGCAAGATCTCCGAGCGTCTCGACACCGTCAGCCATCAGCTGGAATCCAGTGTCGAAGGCGTCAATAAGGAGATGGAACGCGTCCTGCTGACCCGTGAGGACACGCTCAATCAGCTCGTCGAGCGCCTCGCCAAGAAATCCGAAGACGTCGACTCTCTGATGCGCAGTTACGTCGGACTGATCGAGGACTCCTTGTCCACGGCCGAACAGCGCGCCAATGCGGTGGCCGGTCTCCTGTCGGAGAATGCCGTCAAGACCACCGAGGTTCTGCACACCGAACTGGAGCGTCTGGAAGAAAGCGCGGGCAGTCAGGTGGACGATCTGTCCGGCCGGCTGCGTGAGCGTTATGAAGAGGCCATGTCGGCCATGCGCGAGCTCTTCGAAGGCACCAGTCAGACGTTCAACGAAACGGCGAGCGAAATGCGCACCGTTACGCAGGACGTTACCCGCGAACTGGAGAACGCCCGGTCCGAGTTCAAGCATGCCATGTTCGAGCTGCCCGCCGAAACCAAGGACAACGCCGACGAAATGCGCAAGGTGGTGTCCGATCAGATCAGCGCGCTCAACTCTCTTGCCGAGGTCGTTCGCCACCACGGCGGCACCGTCGACGTATCAGGCCCCGGGATTTCCGAGAAGAAGGCCCCGGCGGCCCGCAAGCCCGCGCCTGCGCCCGCCCCTCGCAATCCCGGCGGTGGAACCCGGCGCACGCAGGCACAGAACGCGCAACCCGAACGCGCCGCCCCGGCACAGGAAAAACCCGAGCCGAAGCGCCGCTCCCCTGACAACCGGGAAACGTCGTCCCATACGGACAAGTATTCACTCCCCGACCTCCTGAAGGCGGCCAACCGGGGCGATGACAAAACGTTGCCGGCGCTGTCGGAGAACGTCGTCGAGTTCAAGGGACCGAGCAACAAGCGGCCTGGCTCCCCGAACATTCCGCGCTCGGCGCTGCATATCGTGGAAAGCCTCAACTCGCTCTCCGTCGATCTGGCACGGGCGCTGGACCCCGACAATCACGCCGAACTGTGGGAGCGCTACAAGAAGGGCGAGCGCAATGTCTTCACGCGCCGGCTCTATGGCCTGCGCAGCCAGAAGATGTTCGAGGACGTGGTGAAGCGGTATCGTCAGGAGCCCGAGTTCCGCTCCGACGTCGACCGTTACATCAAGGACTTCGAGCGCCTCCTGGACACGGTTTCCGAAAATGACCGCGGCAATACAAATGTTGACGCGTATCTGGCCTCTGAAACCGGCAAACTCTATCTGATGCTGGCCCACGCCAGCGGCAGGGTGAGCTAGACCGGAGCACTTTACACCGGGGCTTGCCGATGCCCCTTCGGGCCGGTATTAAACCGTCGGCCACAAGAACAAACACTTGGCCGCCCGCGCGAAACTTGCGGGCGGCCTTTTGCTGTATGGGGCAATCGTACCGGCGGGAACCGGGGATCTCCGTTGTGGACCCCGGTGCAAGGTACGGACAAACGGGTCTGGAGGCGGAACATGGAAATCGAGCACCCCTATCTACTGTTTCTCGGCGACGCGCACGACCAGCTCGCGGCAAAGACGGCGCAGGGCATTGTTGACTGGCGCGCCGACTGGTGTCTCGGGCAGCTGCGCCTGGAGGGCTGCAAGGCCGACGTCGGCTTGCGGGAAATGAGCATCCAGGACGCCGCCGCGCAGGGCGCCAGGACCATGGTGGTCGGCGTTGCCAATGCCGGCGGCGTCCTCCCCGACCACTGGATCGACAGCATTGTCCAAGCGCTCGATGCCGGACTGCATGTGGCGACCGGGCTTCATATCCGCCTTTCGGGAATTCCACGCATCGCCGACGCGGCAGAACGCGCCGGACGGCAACTCCATGACGTGCGCTACTCTGATCAGCGTTTCGCCACCGGCAAGGGGCACAAGCGGTCGGGCATGCGCCTCCTCACCGTTGGTACGGACTGCTCCTGCGGCAAGAAGTACGCCGCCCTCGCGCTTGAGAAGGAAATGCGCGCCGAAGGGCTCGACGCCGACTTCCGCGCCACCGGCCAGACCGGCGTTTTCATCTCAGGCCGCGGTATCTCGATCGACGCGGTCGTCGCCGATTTCATCTCCGGCGCCGCTGAATGGGTCTCACCCGACAACGAGGCCGGACACTGGGACGTCGTAGAGGGCCAGGGCTCGTTGTTTCATCCCTCTTTTGCGGGTGTCACTTTGGGCCTCTTACATGGCTCGCAGCCCGACGCCTTCGTCGTCTGCCATGAACCGACCCGCACCAGGATGCGTGGTGTCGAACACCCCCTCCCCACCATCGCGCAGGTCATCGAGAGGGTCGTACAGAACGGCTCCCTGACCAATCCCGACATCCAGTGCGTCGGTCTTGCCGTCAACACATCAGCCCTTGGCGACGCCGAAGCTGAACGCTGTCTTGCCGAACTGTCGGAGGAGTACGGCCTCCCCGCGGCAGATCCCATTCGCAACGGCGTTTCCTCCGTGGTGGCGGAATTGATCCGCCGCTTCCCAAAGGGCTGAACGTGCGATGTCACGCCAGCTCAGGGTCGAACATCAGTCCTGGCCGATCACCGGCGGGTTTCGCATTTCACGCGGCGCCAAGACCGCGGCCGAAATTGTGGTCGCCGAAATCACCGACGGCGATGCCACCGGCCGCGGAGAGTGCGTACCCTACGCACGATACGGCGAGACCGTTGCAGGCGTCATAGAGGACATCAACGCCCATGCGGGAGCCCTTTGCGAGGGCCTGACACGGGAAGATCTGCAATCGCTCATGCCGCCCGGCGCCGCACGCAACGCGGTCGACTGCGCGCTGTGGGATCTCGATGCAAAGATGACCCGCAAGCGGGCCTGGGAACTCGCAGGCATCGAGGCCCTGCACCCCTTGACCACCGCCTACACGCTTAGCCTGGACACGGCGGAGAACATGGCCGCGGCGGCCGGGGCCGCAGCACATCGCCCATTGCTCAAGATCAAGTTGGGCCAGGATGGCGACGGCGAACGTCTGCGTGCGATCCGCGCCGCCGCTCCCGGCCTGCGCCTGATTGTCGATGCCAATGAAGGCTGGGCGGCCGGTGACATTGAAGCCATGTTCGCCGTCTGCGCCGAAACCGGCGTCGAACTGGTCGAACAGCCCCTGCCCGCCGGCGACGATGCGCTGCTTGAGACCATCGGTCACCCGATACCGGTCTGCGCCGACGAGTCCGCCCACGGCCTCGCCAGCCTCGATGCCGTATCCGGCCGCTATGACGCCATCAACATCAAGCTTGACAAGACCGGCGGCCTGACCGAGGCGCTCGCCCTGAGCGCCGCTGCAAGGGAGCGCGGCCTCACCGTCATGGTCGGCTGCATGCTGGCAACCTCGCTGGCCATGGCGCCGGCAATGGTGGTGGCGCAGGAGGCGGCGGTCGTCGACCTCGACGGACCGCTCCTTCTGACCGAGGACCGCGATCCCGGCATCGCGTTTGACGGCAGCACCATGTCGGCACCGCCCGCCGCCCTATGGGGCTAGAGCCCATTCGATGAATTCGGAGTCACTTTGACGGACTCCAGCTCGCCGCCGTTCCACAGGACCGCGGCGATGAGCGCCGCCAGGCCGCCAAGCGCCCCCAACGCAGCCATGGCGAAATACCCATACGCTCCGTACGACGCGTATAGAGCACCTGATCCACTCATCACCACCGCCATGACGATGCCGCCCGCAAAGGCGGCATGAACGCCCTGCACGGTCGCGTGGTATCTGGTTGGTGTCGCCCTGGCGATGAAATGCATGGCGCCCAGGTGAGTTGCGCCGAAGGTCAGCCCGTGCGCCAGCTGAATGACGGTCAGCCATGCGATGCCGGGATCGAGTGCGGTCGCGGACCACCTTACTGCGGCGGCCACGCCGCCGAGAACAACCAGGCCAAGCGGACCGGCGCGTCCGAGCGAGCGCCGCGCGAATATGAACAAGACAATTTCGGCGACAACCCCAACTGCCCACAGTCCACCGATCACGCCATCACCGATGCCGACGCTCTGCCAATGGATCGTTCCAAATCCGTAATAGAGGGCGTGGCTTGCCTGCGTCAGGCTGGCGGAGCACATAAACGCCAGAAACACCGGATGGCGCAGCACCGGCATGACATCCGCAAAGCGCAGGCTGCCACGCGCTGCCTGCCGCCGGCCCGGCTCGGGCGGCAGAACGAAAGACGCAATGAACATGAGCAGATAGGCGCCGACAAGAAACCAGATTATCAGCTCAGGCCCGGTAAAGGTGAGCGCATAGCCGCCGCCCATACTGCCTGCGATGAAGGTCAGCGAGCCCCACAGACGGGTTCTGCCATAGTCCGCGCCCCCGCCTTCGCTTTCCAGCACGGCCAGTGACTCGATGAGCGGCAGTACGGGCGTCCACACCACTGCCATGGCGATCGCGAGACACAGAATTGCGACAAATCCGGAGACGGCCGCAAGCAGCGCCATGCACACAAACGCCGCGGCGGACAAACAGCTCAGCAGAATGCGCCGGTCGCCCATACGGTCCGCCAGAAAAGCAAAGGCCGGGCCCGACCCGATACGCACGGCCATCTGCCCCGCAAGCACAATACTGATCTGTGAGGCGTCGAGCCCCTGCACCTGGAGCCACACCGGGAAAAACGGCACGAATATGCCCAATCCAAGGAAAAGCGCCCCGTAGAACAGGCTCAAACGCAGGCCCGCCGTCCGTGCCGTGGCGCCCGCATTGTCCCCGTCGGCGCTTCCTCCCACCCGCCATACCTTTCCCGCAATTGACGGCCATCTAAACAAAACGCTAACCAATTGCCAGAATATTAAGAGAATGATTCGTTTTTGGTTGCGGCTCAGGGGTAAATTCCGTTCGGCGAGCGAATGAGACTATTATGAAAAAAGATCTGGATCCCCTCAAAGAGGCTGACTACGAGGCCATCGAAGCCGCCGTCATGGAGACGGAGCGCGGCCGCTGGTTTCTCGCAAAATATACCCAGCGGAACCGCAATTCCGACACCACCGTGCTGCTCGATGCGATCGGAAAGCTCGAGCGCTCCATGCTGGAAAACCGCCCGGCGCCGGTTTCCGCCGACGTGGATCAGGTTCGCTTCGATCTGGTCGAGATGGCGGCGGCCATTGCCCAGACCAAGCGTGAGATCGCCTCCCTGAAGCCCGATGGCAGCGACGATGACGACAGCATCAACGCGGCAACCGAGGAACTCGACGCCATTGTCACCGCGACGGAAACGGCAACCCAGGAAATACTGGAGGCCGCCGAGAGCGTGCAGGAACTCACCTGGACCATGCGGGAGGCCGGTGTCGAAGAGGAACACTGCGAGCAGATCGACAATCTCATAACCGCGATCTACACAGCCTGCTCCTTCCAGGACATTACCGGCCAGCGCACGTCAAAGGTGGTCGCCGTCCTGCGCTATCTGGAAGAGCGCCTCGAGGCCATGCGCCACATCTGGGGCGGTGACGACGCTGAACCCGTCGCACCGAAGCTCTCCGACGCACGCCCCGATGCTCACCTCCTGAACGGCCCGCAGCTTGAGGGCAAGGGCCATGATCAGGAAGATGTCGACCTGATGATTGGATCGCGCGAGGAGCTGTTCGACGCGGTGGTCACCTCAAGCGATCAAGGCGCCCCGGCCGAAGCGATTGTTAGCGAACTGGTCACCGACGATACGGTGATCGAATTTGACGAGGAGTCGGTTCCCGAAGAAGCAATTCTGGAGTTCGAAGAAGCCCCCGTCGAGGACGAGACCGTTGACCTGGAAACCGACACCGGGGATGCTTCCTCCCAGGGACAGATGATCATGGTCCGCAAACCTGACACGGATGAAACCCCGGACTCTGACGGGCCGGTCGAAGACACCCCCGCCGCGACACGCGCCGATGTATTGCCTGCCGGCACGGACGAAGTTCTGTTGGACGATCTGGAAACCGCCGACAAGCTGGCTCTGTTCTCGTAGGTTCAGATTTCAGCGGTCGGGGCGGCAGGTTCAGCTTGCGTTCAAGATCGAACAGAACTGGTCGACATCGATGTTGCCGCCCGACAGAACGATCCCGACCGACTTTCCGGCGGCATCCACCTTTCCCGCAAGCAGAGCCGCCAATGCCACCGCGCCCCCCGGCTCGACGACGACCTTGAGTTCGCGGTAGGCAAATGCCACGGCGTCGCGCACCTCGTCGTCGCTGACGGCGAAAGCCCCCTTGAGGCATCTGCGGTTGATCTCGAAGGTCATTTCGCCCGGTTGCGCCGACAAAAGCGCATCGCAGATCGATCCGGATCTCAGCTCGTTTTCCATTCGCTGTCCGGTGTCCAGCGAACGCGCATGATCGTCGAACCCTTCGGGCTCGACCACGCAGACTTCCGTGCGCGGCGACAGCGCTTCAAAAGCGAGATTAATGCCGGCGATCAAACCGCCGCCGCTGCATGGCACAAGCAGCACATCAAGCTCGACATCGCGGCGCCGTGCTTCAAGCGCAAGCTCCAGGCCGACCGTGCCCTGCCCGGCAATGATGTGCGGGTCGTCATAGGCCGGCACCAGAACGCTGCCCTGCTCTTCCGCAATCCCCTGCGCGATGGCGCGCCGATCCTGACGGGCCCGGTCGCAGGTCACCACCGTGGCGCCATAGCTTTCCGTATTGGCACGCTTCATGGCCGGTGCATCGTCCGGCATGACGATCACGGCCGGCAGGTTTCGAAGCTGTGCCGCCGCCGCCACGCCCTGAGCGTGATTGCCCGAGGAAAACGCCACTACGCCCCGCGGGTGTTCCTGTGCATCGAGCTGAACAATGCGATTGTAGGCGCCGCGGAACTTGAACGAGCCGGTGCGCTGAAGCATCTCCGGCTTGATGAGCACGCGCCCGCCCGTGCACGCGTTCAGAGCCGGCGATTCAATCAGCGGCGTCAGCCGCGCTTCGCGGGCGATCCTTCGGGATGCCAGTTCGACATCGTGAAATGTCGGTAGACTGTGGGCTTGCATCGAACCGCACTCGCCTCAAGAAAATTGCGTTGTGGAAACGATGGCGACTATAGCATGACTCGGCGCCGCGGCCATCCACGGACGCCGGCCATCCCCACGAATTGATGCTCAGGAGCCCTCCGCAGCGTACCCGCACTTGAGGCGCGGCGGCGATTACGGCATGGTGCGCCGGCTCAATCGAACGGAGGGTGTGAAATGGATCTGGGTATCAGCGGCCGCAAGGCAATCATATGTGCGTCAAGCCGTGGCCTCGGACGCGCCTGCGCCACCGCCCTGGCGCAGGCCGGCGCCGACATCGTCATAAACGGCCGCGACGAAGCGACCCTCAATGCCACCGCCGACGACATTCGAGCCGCAACCGGCGCCAATGTCACCGCAGTGGCGGCGGATGTCGGAACGCCGGCAGGTCAGGACGCCCTGTTCGCGGCCTGCCCGGAGCCCGACATCCTCGTAAACAACAACGGCGGGCCGCCTTTGCGCAACTTCCGGGAGCTCAACCGCGACGACATGCTTGCGGGCGTGACCCAGAACATGGTCACACCCATCGAGCTCATTCAACGGGTTGTCGACCCGATGATCGCACGAAGATTCGGCCGCATTGTAAACATCACCTCGGCTTCCGTTAAGATGCCGATTGTCGGGCTCGATCTCTCAAGCGGCGCCCGGGCCGGTCTGACGGCCTTTATCGCAGGTGTTGCCCGTGACATCGCCGAGCACAACGTGACCATCAACGGCATCCTTCCCGGCCTGTTTGACACCGACCGGCTCCGCTCGGGCATGCAGGGAATGGCAAAGCTTCAGGACAAGACCTTTGACGAAGTGGCGGAGTTGCGCCGCGGCTCGGTTCCGGCAAAACGCTTTGGACAACCGGACGAGTTCGGGCACGCCTGTGCGTTTCTATGCAGCGCACACGCAGGTTACATCACCGGTCAGAACCTGTTGCTCGACGGCGGCCTTTTCAACAGCTCGATTTAGCCCCCTTCTTCTTACCGAAGCGCTTGAGTGAAGGCGCGGGTCTACTCGATCTCGTCCACTCCGGTGCCGACGATCCTGGCGTCGATCTCTCCGAACGCACCGCGATCCTTCTCCGCATAGTCGAGCGCGTTCAACATCACGCGAATGCAGTTCAGTCGAGCGCGCTTCTTGTCGTTGGATTTGATCACCGTCCAGGGTGCGTGCTCGGTGTGCGTACGCGCGAACATGTCGATCTTGGCGGCCGTGTACTCGCCCCACTTGCCGACGGCCGCATAGTCGATCGGCGACAGTTTCCAGCGCTTGAGAGGATCGCCCTTGCGTCGATGAAACCGGCGCAGCTGCTGTTCGCGGCCGATTGTCAGCCAGAACTTGAACAGCCGGACCCCATCGCGCACCAGCATGTGCTCGAACTCGGGCGCCTCCTGGAAAAACTGCTCGGTCTGTTCAGGCGTACAGAACCCCATCACCCGCTCGACACCGGCACGGTTGTACCAGGAGCGGTCGAGCAGAGCCATGTCGCCGGCGGTCGGCATGTGCGCCACATAGCGCTGGAAGTACCATTGCCCGCTTTCGGCCTCGGTCGGCTTGGAGAGAGCAACCACATGGGCGTGGCGCGGATTGAGATGCTCCATGAAGCGCTTGATGGTGCCGCCCTTGCCGGCGGTATCGCGGCCCTCGAAAACCATGACGATCCGTTCGCCGCTCTGCCGCTGCCAGTCCTGCACCTTGCAGAGCTCGATCTGAAGCAGTCGCAACTGCTCCTCGTAGGCCCCGGTTTTCATCTTGTCGTCGTAGGGAAAACCGCCGCTGCGAAACGCGCGCGCTTCGATCTCGGGGTGTAATTCATCGGTTTCGAGCGTGTAGTGCTCTTCCGCGATTGGTTCGCCGTTGCGGTCTTCAGCACTCATGTGGACCTCCCGATGGGCTGGCTTAAGCCTTTATGATGTGATTTTCCGCTTCCCGGTAGACACCTCGCGTGTCGACAATCTGCTTGGCATGCTCGCGGATCAGATCGTAATCGAACGCATCGTGATTGGTGACCAGCACGGCCAGATCGAACCCGGCAATGGTTTCGGCGGTGAGCGGCACACTTTCCAGGTCGCGGCCCTTGCGATCGCGCATCAATGGCACAAAGGGGTCGGAGAAACTGACATCGGCCCTGTTCTCCTGCAGCAGATGGATGAGCTCAAGCGCCGGTGATTCACGCAGATCGTCGATGTTCTTCTTGTAGGCCACGCCGAGCACCAGAATGCGCGAGCGGCTGAGCGCCAGGCCCTGCATGTTGAGCGCATCGATGATCCTGTCGAGCACCCATGGTGGCATATTGGTGTTGATCTCGCCGGCAAGCTCGATGAAGCGGGTATGCACGCCGAACTCGCGCGCCTTCCAGGTCAGATAGAACGGATCGATGGGGATGCAGTGACCGCCGATCCCGGGGCCCGGGTAATAGGGTGTAAAGCCGAACGGCTTGGTTGCCGCCGCATCGACCACTTCATGCACGTCGATGCCCATGCGAGTGGCGATGATTTTCATCTCGTTGACAAGGCCGATATTGACCACCCGGTGAATGTTCTCCAGCAGTTTGGTCATTTCCGCGGCCCGGGGCGAGCTCACCGGCACCACGCGTTCGATGGCCGCGCCGTAGAGCGCCAGCCCGGCCGTGAGACAGTCTTCGGTCAGGCCGCCGCAGATCTTGGGTATCTTATGGGTCGGAAACTTGGCGTTGCCCGGATCCTCGCGCTCGGGCGAATAGACGAGAAAGAAATCCGATCCCGCCTTCAGCCCGCCGACTTCCAGCCTTGGCTGCAACACCTCTTCGGTGGTTCCGGGATACGTGGTGCTTTCGAGTGCCACCAACTGGCCTTCACGCAGATGCGGCGCAATCCTTTCAGCGGTGTTCTCGATATAGCTCAGATCGGGCTCGCGATAGCGGTTAAGCGGTGTCGGCACGCAGATGATCAGGGCATCGCCCTCGCTCGTCCTGGCAAAATCGCTGGTCGCCTCGAAGCCGTTGGCGCGCGCCGCCGCCACCCGCTCATCGGGCAGATGGTCGATACCGCTGACACCGCTGTTGAGCCGCGCGACGCGCTCTTCGTCGATGTCAACGCCGACAACGCGAAAGCCGACTTCCGAGTACCGCAACGCAAGCGGCAGGCCGACATAACCGAGGCCGTAGATGCAGATTACGGCATCGCGGGACGAGATCTTTCCCTCGAATGATGAAAGCTGGTTCATAGGCAGACTGGAGGCTCGCTCAACGGATCAGGCGCGCAGTGTTTAAGCACCTGCCCGCGTGCAATGCAACTTTATGACACGGATGTCCGCGGCCCGGTGGGTACGGGTCAATAGAAGATATCGTATATCGCTCTGGCGATATCGCCTTCCAGCGAAAACGACAGCATGCCCATGGTGCCGTATCCAAGCAACCACGGCATGGCATAGAAGCGGAACAGGTAGAAGAACCAGGCCACATAAAGCGGCACGACCAGGGGAATGAGGAAGCTTGGTGTGATCGGCCCGAACACGCGCAGGATGGGATTCGTGGCACGCACGAAGACCTTCATGAAGAACCAGTCGCTGTCTTCAGGCAGGAAAAGGTTCAACGCCGACCGGCCGATCAGCGTCCACATGACCATCCCCAGAATGTAGTCGATCGTGTTGACCCACAGGGGATGGATGTCGATGGTTGTGGTGTCTACGGCTTCCAACTGCCTGAACTCCGCGGCCTGAAAGAGTTAGGGGCGGGACCAATGTCCCGCCCCTGCAGTGTTTATCCAAAAAGGGTCAGTGTTGGCTGCCCAGGATCGTATCGCCTTTCGGTATGCGTGTCGCATCGACCATGGCCTGCGTTTCCGCATCAGGCTCTTCGGTCGCCAGCGAAACGACGATCATCAGGATCAGGCTGACCGGCATGCCGATCATTCCGAACCGCAGATGGTCGATGCCGATCCATGGCGTACCGCCGGTATAGACATAGTACAGATATGCCGAACCAGCCGCAAAGCCGCCTGCCATGCCTGCGATCGCACCAGGCCGGTTTGCCCTCTTCCACCAGACACCAAGGACCAGCGGGAAGAACAGACCGGAGCATGCGAAGCAGAAGGCCCACGCAACCGCACCGAGGATACCGGTGAGTTGCAACATCGCCACGCCGGCACCAGCCGCACCGATAACGAACAACAAGATACGGGCAACGATAAGCCGCGTCTTGGTGTCAGCCTTCGGATCGATGATCTTGTAGTAAAGATCGTGGCTCAGTGCGTTGGCGATGGCCAGCAGGAGGCCGTCGGCAGTCGACATGGCGGCAGCCATGCCACCCGCGGCCACAAGACCGGAGATCACATATGGCAGTCCCGCGATTTCAGGCGTTGCGAGCACGACAATGTCGCGGCGCATCCAGAACTCGTTGAGCTGCAATATTCCGTCACCGTTGGTGTCGTTGATCGCCAGCATCTTCACTTCGTTCCATTTCTGGATCCAGTCGAGCGCCGCGACTTCCTCATAGGCCTTGCCGATGATGGCGGTCGGGAGTTGGGGGTCCAGAAGCTGCAGCTTCGTCAGCGTCGCAAGTGTCGGCGCGGTGAAGTACAGCAGGAAGATGAAGAACAAGGACCAGCCCACCGAGTTGCGCGCGGCCTTGACCGTCGGGGTCGTGAAGTAGCGCATCAGGATGTGCGGCAGCGATGCCGTACCGGCCATCATGCAGAAAGCCAACGTCACGAACTTCCACGACGACAGCGCGGTTCCGGCCGGGCCGTTATGCGGTGTCGTCAGCACGGCGACCTTGAAGCCTTCCGCCTTCAGCTGTGCGGTGAATGCCGCATCGCCCGGAGTGCCAAGCCCAAGAAGTGGTTCCAGTTCGGTGATCTTGGTGATCGCGTCGCCATATCCGAAGTGCGGAATGACGCCGAAGCCCTGTTTGTTGGACATCCAGAACACCGGCACCAGATAGGCGATGATCAGCACGATATACTGAGCCACCTGGGTCCAGGTCACGGCCCGCATGCCACCGAGCATCGAGCACAGGAGGATGCCGAGCAGTCCGAACCAAACACCGACTTCAAACGGTATTCCCAAGGCGCGAGAGGCGATGGTGCCGGTAGCGTTGATCTGCGCCGTCACGTAGGTGAACGATGCAACCACCAGCACGATAACCGCGATGAAGCGGGCCAGGTTTCCGCCGTATCGCGTGCCGATAAAGTCGGGAACCGTGTAGCAGCCGAACTTGCGCAGATAAGGCGCCATCAGCGAGGCCACAAGCACATAGCCGCCGGTCCAGCCGACAACAAATGCCAGATAGCCGTGGCCGCCGAAATAGACGCCGCCTGCCAACGCCACGAACGAGGCGCCGGACATCCAGTCCGCCGCGGTCGCCATGCCGTTGAACACAGGGGGAACCTCACGCCCTGCGACATAGTAGGCGTCCACCTGCATTGTCCGCGACAGCCAGCCGATGCCGGCATAGATCACAATGGTGAACGCGACAAAGAGAATGCCGATGACCTCGGAGCTCATGCCCATCCATTCGAAGACAGCCATGATGAGACAGAAAACTATGAACCCGCCCGTATACAATCCGTAGATACGCGGCAGATTTTCAATAAAACCACCCTTCATTGTTCGGCTCCCCTATTCGTCTTCATCAAAGCCGAATTCCTTGTCGATCTGATTTTGCCGCCAGTTCGACAGGGCGATCAGAATGACAAAGATGGCGAGTGAGCCTTGAGCGGCCATGTAGTAACCCAACGGGAAGCCGAGAAACGACGAACCGTTGAGATCTTTTGCAAACCAGTGAACCACGAAGGAGAAAATGAACCAGATGACCATAACGATAATCATCAATGTTCGAGTTTTCGACCAGTGGGCTTCCAGCTTGGCAGCATCTTCCTGAGACATGCGTCCCCTCCCACAATAAATGCGCTTCGATCAGCGCGCGTACAACCGCCACCTTGATTTCCCAATAGCGGACTGCAAGACTCAAATACCAGACCAGTGCAATCCCGGACAAGTTATACAAATTGGTAATACCCCGGAGTTTCCCCGACCGTGATTCTATCGTTATCCCGAATTATCGAAGCAATTCCGCCACAATTGCGCCGTGCGCTGACGCTGCGATTCGACAGAAGTCCCTTCGATACTGTGGATAAGTTGGCCGAATTTGTCCAAACCCGGGCCGCCTATGTGGCGCAAACTTCGCTCTACGGGTACCTGAAAACCCGCATGGGAACCCGTTACCGAGTCATGTTCGAAGACGATGTGTACGCGCAATCGATCAACTTCGCCAAGTGGCGTATCTATGCCTCCTGTCTGTCGGATCTGGCCGTGTTTGCAGCAGCCACGGCGCGCGGCACAGACCGCCTCACTGCGCAGGAAACCGCTGATCTGGCCCGGCACTGCTTCGACAGCGCTATCGAAAGCACCTTTTACGAGGCCGACGACACTGAATTGCTGACGCAGGTCACGAACGCCTTTGCCGAGCGCCTGATTGGCGTCGAATGGAACGGCGCCGGCGTCGGCGAAAACGCGTTCCACAAAAGCCCCCACGACCTCATCAAATGGGCCCCTGTGGTTGACGAGTTCAAGAAGCTGGACGAGGAAATCGTTGTCAATTCAACGCGATTCCGCTGGCGCGATGTCCGCGAGCAGCTGCGCAAACGGATCGACGCCGGAGCGGTCTGCGAGGAGTGGAGGCAGCGCCGGCAATGACGCCGTCTGGCATGCAGGAGTGCGTATCTGAATGACGGCACGAATCGTCGAAACCTCTTCCGGCACGCCCCTGTTCTCCCTCACCGCCGTATCGTTCGATACCGAAACGACGGGCCTTGACGTCAGGAAGGCGCGGATTATCCAAATCGGCGCCATCCGCATCGAAAAGGGAAAGCTCGACGGCACCTCGACCTTCGATGCTTTCGTCGATCCCCACGAGCCGATCCCCGCCGAATCAACGAAGATCCACCACATAACCGACGACGACATACGCGGCGCCGATGCCTTTCCGCCCGCCTTCAACGCGTTCACGGACTGGGCCGCCGATACCATCCTGCTTGGCTATTCGACCGGATTCGATCTTGCGATGTTCAAGGCGGAAGCCGAGCGCGCCGGCCTCACGTGGCAGCCCCCGCGCAGCCTCGACGTGCGCCATCTGGTACAGCTTCTGGCGCCCCCCCTGCCCGACCAGGCCCTCGATACGGTGGCCAGTTGGCTCGGCTGCGCAACCGAACACCGCCATAACGCGCTTGCCGACGCGGTGCTGACAGCGCAAGTCTTTCTCGCCCTCGTCCCACAACTACGCGAGAAGGGAATTCGCACTCTGGCCGAGGCGGAAACCGCCTGCCGCAGGCTCTCGACGCAAATGTCGGATGAGGCAAAAGCCGGCTGGCTCGAAGTGGTGCGGTCGGGCGAAACGCAACAAAGCTCCATTGCCGCGCTGGCGCGCGTCGACAGCTTTCCCTATCGCCACCGTATTGCCGACATCATGAGCACGCCTCCCGCGGTGGTCGATGCGGCAACCTCGCTGCGCGATGTCCTTTCCCTGCTGATGCGCGACCAAATTTCGTCGGTCTTCGTGCGTGCCGGACCGGATGCGAATGCCAACGGCATCATCACCGAACGCGACCTGCTGCGCGCCATCGACGCCGACCCACAGGGCGCCATGGCACGCACCGCGGGCGATGTCGCCACGCATCCTTTGATCAGTGTCGCGGAAAACGAATACGCCTATAGGGCGATCTCTCGTCTGAACATCGAGGGCCTGAGACATCTGGCGGTGACCGATAGCGCTGGCAAGCTCATCGGCGCGGTTACCTCGCGCGACCTTCTGGGCCAGCGCGCCGGCGACGCCATATCCATGGGCGATGAAATCGAACAGGCAGAATCCCCGGAAGACCTTGGAACCGTCTGGGCCAAGCTGTCGATGATCGCCCTTGGCCTGACCTACGAAGAAGTCGACCCGCGCGACATCGCCTCCATCATATCCAGCGAACTTCGGGCCCTGACCAGGCAGGCCTGCGTGATTGCCGAACGCGATATGCTGGAAAGCGGCAAGGGCACCCCGCCGACGCCTTATGCAATGATTGTACTGGGATCGGGCGGCCGCGGCGAAAGCCTGCTCGCCATGGATCAGGACAATGCAATTGTCTTTGAGAAAGGCGAACCGGGGGGGCCGGAAGACAAATGGCTGGCGTCACTTGGAAAACGGGTATCCGTCATCCTCAACAGCGTCGGCGTGGTGTACTGCAAGGGCGGCATAATGGCCGCCAATTCAGAGTGGCGCATGTCCATTGATGCTTGGCGCACCTCGATTTCCGGCTGGATCGGGCATTCCCGGCCGCAGGACATCCTCAACACCGACATTTTCTTCGATTCGACCCCGGTACATGGTGAGACCGCCTTGGCGAATACGATACGGGACGAAGCGCTGGAGCTTGCCGCCAACTCGAAGAGCTTCCTGCAATTGCTTGCGCACAACGCCTCGGATGTTGACGTGCCACTTGGATGGTTCGGCCGCTTTCAGCTGAAGGATGGCCGCGTCGATCTCAAGATGGGTGGCATCATGCCGATATTCTCCGCGGCACGGGTTCTCGCGCTGCGTCACAGGTTGCCGGCACGCACCACGCCGGAACGACTTGAAGCGGTGCGCGAACACATGCCGAGCGACGTCCACATCCTGAACAACCTCATCGACGCCCATCGCGTCATCCTGGGCGCCATTCTCGAACAGCAGCTTCGCGACATCGACCGTGGCATCCCACTCGGCAACTCCGTCGCGCCGAAGGAGCTCTCCGGGGCCAAACTGGACACCCTCAAATGGGCGGTCGAGCAGGTCCGCAATGTCAAGCCCCTGCTCGGAAATCCGCTGGTTCTCGGCTAGCGACGACAACGCTTGAATCCGGCCCGGCTTTGGCGGACTATGCCGTGCGAAATCAGGGGGCGCGGGGAACACCGGTTATGGATGCCAGTCTCATTCAGAAGACAGCCGTGGACGTCAAACTCGACGACCGGCAGGTTGCCAGGCGAATCGGCCTGATCGCTCTGGCAACGGACCACACGACCGAGCGCGACTTCGTGCGCATGTGTCCGCATGACCGGGTCGGGATTTACTGCAACCGCATCCTCAACGAGAACCCGACAACACCGGAAAACTTGCGACGGATGCAACCGAGGCTGACCGAGGGCGCTGAGCTCATCCTGCCGGACGAACCGCTCGATGTGATCTACTACAGCTGCACCTCTGCTTCCGCCGTCCTCGGCAACGACACCGTGGTGTCGACGATCCAGGCGGGAAAGCCGGGAACGCCGGTGGTCACGCCGACCAGCGCCGCCGATATGGCATTGAAGACGCTGGGGGCAAAACGCATCAGCATTCTCACGCCTTACATCGTGGAAACCAGCGCCGCCGTCGCGGACTACTTCGCGGATCAGGGATATGACGTGGCGAATGTCGAGTGTTTCGGCATGGCGGACGACCGCGACATGGCCCGGGTCAATCTGGACTCTCTGTTCGAAGCAGGCTGCGCGGCGCTTGCCGCCGATGCCGAGGCGCTTTTCATGTCCTGCACTGCCCTGCCCTCCGCACAGGTGGCGCAGCGCATCGAGGACGCAGCCGGCAAACCTGTCGTCACCAGCAATCAGGCCGGTGTCTGGCTCTCGCTGCACACCATCGGCATCACCGATCCGGTGCCAGGTTACGGCCGCCTGCTCACCATGGCCCCCGCGGCCTGAGGCGCAGCCATGAACACTGACATGCAAGGTGCCGCTCCGGTATCGTTCGACGACGTCCAGGCCGCCCGGCAAAGGCTTGGC
>JAJFHL010000381.1 GCA_021775615.1 Hyphomicrobiales bacterium | reverse complement strand
AAACCTTTGCAACGCCCGCGCGGCGCACATCCGACGCGCCCACAGGGTTAGGCCAGGAGGGCCCGCCTGCAGGCAAACAATGCTCGATAAGGCGCAAAGCCTGATCTTGCGCTTGTTTTCCAGCATTCGAACCCTCCTGACCAAACAGAATGTGCGCCATTTATGAGTTCATGACCTAGAGCGGGATCAGGAAAAGTGGATACCGGTTTTCCGTCCGATCCCGCTCTATCATACTGGAATCGATCACGTTTTCTCGACTTAGGTGATTCAACCTAAGTCGATCGTGATCTAGCGCCGCGCCATGCGGGTGTTATGACGGTGTATGGCGGCCAGATAGTCCGGGATGTCCTCAAAGTACGATGCGCGACCGGGCAGGTGACCCTTCAGGTCGGAGAAGGCGTGCCCGCCCAGCCAGACTTCGACGTCCGGCGGAAGCGCGGATATGACATCCTTTACGTGTCGGGTGAGATCCTTCTTCGGAAGTGTCGACGAGCTTAGGCCGACAACACTTGCGCCGAGGGTTTGCGATGTCTGCGCCAGTGAAGCGATGGGAAGCTGCGCTCCCATGTAAAGCGCCCGAACCCCGCATGACTGGGCCAGTATCGCCGCGGTGAGGGCGCCCAGTTCGTGCTGCTCGCCCTCGGGAGTGGTGAAAACCGCAATAGCGCTGGAACCGGACGTTTCCGAGAATCGCAACCCCTGACCCAGCAGAGTGCGGATAATGGCCGTAACGCAATGCTCGGCGGCAATGGAAACCTGTCCTTGCTGCCACAACGATCCGACCTGCGCCATGAGAGGAACCACGATCAGCTCGGCAAACCGGACCGGTCCGAGCGTCGCGAAGTGAACGGAAAGACGCGCTTCGATGAAGCCAGCATCCATTGACTGCACCGCAGACACCATTTCATCCATTGGAATTTCCGTAACCGGATCGCACATCAGAGCGACACGCTTCAGTTCGCCCAGTTGAAGCGGCGCCAGATCACCGATTCTGTGTCCCCCGCTCATGCATTTTCTCAGAAGCTGCAGGCGATACACCTCGGTGTCCGAGTAGACCCGCACACCGTCCGTGCCGCGGCGCGGCACCATGAGCCGATAGCGACGCTCCCAGGCATTCAGAACCTGTTTCGAGAAGCCGGTCAGCTCCATGACGTCGCGAAGTTTGTAATCCAACAGGCTTCTCCGAACAGATATGCCCCAACAAGATACATGCCGCCTTGTTTGCCTGCGCCCTCCGGCAGGAACAGCGGGGTATGTTTACGATACCAGTCGAAATCCTTCTGGCAAACGTCCAAATACACAGTTGAAATTATTACTTGTTTACCATATTGGTACACAAATTATGAGAACGCTATGCTGGAGGCCGGGGCAAGGTCCGGCGCGGCCCTTGCAGATGCCTTGTCGCATCCGCGTTGGCGAGCCCGTTGGTTGCACAAATCGAGTTGGCGTTGACCGGGCCCCGGCGTTTTCGGGCCCGAGATCGCCGAAAGCGGTTTTCTGTTGAATACGGCCTGCTCAAGCCCATTGGTCCAGACCGAATACCGTGCGGGACCGGAACAGCGGATCAGGGCTGGCAAGCCTGCAAGGCTTGAGCGACGGCTCATGGGCAACTGACGGGTACCGCGATGACACCACTGGGAGCCGCATTACGCAAGATCCGGGGTTCGCTCGACATGACACTGAAGGAGCATGCGGTGCTGGTTGGGGTCACGTCGGCGTATTTTTCGGCGCTTGAGCACGGCCACCGCGGTGTGCCCACGGATGAAATGCTGCGCCGAATTGTGGCGGCCCTGGACATAAGCCGGGAGGAAGCTGAACGCATTGCGGCACTTGTCCACGTCTCACGGCCGAAGGTCACGATCGACACCACGGCACTCGATCCAGAAGCAACCGAGCTTGCAAACCGGCTGGCGGACAACATCGCCGCCCTGCCGAAAAGCCACCTGGATGAGCTTCTCTGGAGGCTTCAGGACATGCTCACCCACAGGAACGGCCTGTAGCCGGACTGGCGCCGCCCTCTATCCCGGCGGCGGCGCGGCAGTTGAAAGCCTCGCCAGAGGCTTCTCGTCGATCGGCAGATGAATGAGCGCGGCGGCGAAGCCGAGCGCGATGCACAGCTGCCAGATCGTGTCGTAAGATCCGGTTTTGTCGTAGAGATAGCCGCCGAGCCAGACCCCGAGAAAACTGCCGAGTTGGTGCGACAGGAAGACGATGCCGAACAGCATGGCCATGTATCGTGCACCGAAAACCTGCGCGACCAGCGCCGTGGTCAGCGGCACCGTGGCGAGCCAGAACAGGCCCATGACGGCGGAAAACAGGTAGAGGCCAAGCGCGGTTTTGGGCAGCAGCAAAAGCCCAAGAACGGCCAGCGACCGCACAAAATACAGAACCGCAAGACCGTATTTCTTACTCCACTTCTGTCCGGCAATGCCGGCGAAGAAGGAGCCTATGATGTTAAACAACCCGACCAGCGCCAGGCTGTAGGCGCCGACATGAGCCGGCAGGCCGAGATCCAGGACATATGCTGGAAAGTGAACGCTGATGAACGAAATCTGGAATCCGCAAACAAAGAATCCCAGCGCCAGCAACACATAGCCGCGGTGCACAATGGCTTCGCGAAGCGCGCTACCGACATTCTGTCCGAAATCGACCTCGCCCTTGGCGGCGGTGTCGGTCGGCAGCACGAATGCCAGCAAGACGACGATCATCAGACAGCTGGCGAGTATGAAAAGCGCGTTCTGCCAGCCAAATGCCTCAATAAAACCGAGACCAATCGGGGAAAACAGCACCTGACCCAGTGATCCCGCGGCGGTTCCAAGTCCAAGGGCGAACGCCCTTCTTTCAGGGCCCACCGCCTTGGCCATTGCCGCCATGGCAAGGGAAAACGAGGTGAACGCGACACCGGTGCCGGCCAGCAATCCTCCGGTCAGGTGAAGCGACATGGCGCTGGTCGAGTTGGCCATGCCCCAGATGCCAAGGGCGTAGGCGATGGCGCCGGCGACCAGAACCCAGCGCGGACCATAGCGGTCGGCGAGGGCGCCGGCGAACGGCATTCCCAGCCCCCACAACAGGTTCTGGATTGCCATCGCGAGTGCGTAGGTCTGCCGGTCCCAGCCATGGGCAGTAGTCATCGGTTCGAGGAACAATCCGAGGCTTGAGCGCACGCCGAACCCAATCATCGCGATCAGGCACCCGGCGGTCAGAATGATGACCGGTGTGCGCCAGGTGCTTCTGTGAACTGCATTTTCCAAGGTCATGTATCGAACCGTCTTTTCTGGTGTGGCAGATGCACACTCGACATCGGCAATGTGTCGCGGTATACTGATGCATATACACTAGTGCATATCAACGTGTCAACGGACTGAAATGACAAGGCGACCTTCAAACCGCAAACCAGCCGCAGCCGACCTGACCGAGCTTCACTGCACCTGCGGGTTGATCCGGCGCTCGGCACGGCAGATCACACAGACCTATGATGCGGCGTTGAAGGAAACCGGCTTGCGGATCACGCAATATTCGATCCTGGCCAATCTCGAGGGCCGGCAGGGTCTGTCCATAACCGATCTTGCACAGCTCCTGGTGATGGACCGCACGACCCTGACCCGCAATCTGCGGCCATTGCAGCGCGATGGCCTGGTGGAGCTCGCCGAGGGCGCGGACAATCGCAGCAAGGCGCTGCGCATCACGCCCAGGGGCAACGAGCTGCTGAAAGTGGCAAGGCCCCTTTGGCGCGAGACCGAGAAGTCGGTGAGGCTGACGGTCGCCGATGAGGACATCGCCCAGCTGCGCCAGCTGCTCGACCGCGTCACATCATCCGATTGAAATCAGCCGCAATCGCCTCGCAGCGAGGCTTGGTCGCCATTTCACTTCACCCCGCTATCTGCCGGATTCACTCTGGTTTTCACGCACCGGAGCGGAATCGATTGACACGCATTCAAGATGAAATAAGCTAAACACTAATAACTTAGTGTTTTGGGTGATGCGTCGGATGTCCTTGGTGCTTACAAGTGACGACCTTGCAGTCTGGCTTCGGTTTCAAATCGCGGCGGGACGTCTGACAGATGTTTCGGACGCGCCGGCGATGACCGCTCTGGCCCGGAAATTTGACGTAACGTTAGCGACGGTATCAGCGGCATATGACCAGCTTGGCGAGGCAAACGATGACATGGGCTTCGGCTGCGACGCGTCCAGGTTCGGCAGCGGGTTTGGAGTGGTTGCCGATCTTGTCGACCAGATTGTCGCGCTTGACTGTCCCGATACCGAAAATCCATCTGAATTCTGAACTCACGGTTGAATGGCGAAAACAATAACAATGAACATGACCGGAGCTGCCGAGATTGCCGGCTTCATCAAGTGCCAGCTTCTGACCGGGCACTATACCGTGGGTCAGAAACTGCCCACTGCAGACGAGTTGGCACGGCGGTTCAAGGTCGACCCGAACACCGCGCGCGCCGCCTACGCGCGCCTCAAGTCGGAAGGCCTTGTCGAAAGCACGCGCGGCAAGGGAACCTTTGTAAAAGCCGACATCCACAGCGGTCAGGCCAGCCGGGTCAGCGAACTTGTCCGCAGCGCCATATCCGAGGCGCAGTCGCTCGGCCTTTCCGCAGAGGAACTGGCGACCGTCATCTGGCTGCAGAAGCGCATGGCGACCGAGAGGTCGCGGGTCTGGTATGTCGACAACAATTTTCCCTATTTCGAGGCCATCCGCAGCGCCATTGGCGACCTGGTCGACGGTGACGCGACCGGCTGTTCCCTCGCCCGGTTGAAAGAGCTGGTTGAAAAGGGCGAGGGGCCGAGGAAGACGGACCTGGTGATCACGTCGAAGTTCAATTTGGAGAAGGTCGGCGCACTTTGCGGGGACGCCGACGCGATGATCGTGCCGATTGTGCCGCAAATGTCCCAAAGCACCATCGAACAATTGTCCGGGCTGCCGTCCATCAACGTGTTGGGCGTGGTGTGTGTGGATCAGATCTTCGCTGAGATCTCCGGCAAGGTGATTGAGCGCGGCGGCATATCCGGACCGCAGTTGAGAGGCAACAGCAGTGATGTTGCCACCCTGCCGTCAATATTTTCCGATGCCGACGCGATCGCAATTTCGACCGTGGCTCTGGGTCGTCTCAAGGCCGCGCATATCAATCTGCCGGATAAGGCGATCGTACCATTTCACTACGCAATGACTGGAGACTGCGAAGCAGCAATAGAGTCAGCGTTCCGCGACCTTAGCCTGGCACATGCTTGAGGTGCATTGCCAGTCAGAGATCAAAGGGAGGGAAACCGATGCCGATAATTCAGTGCGACATTCGTGAGGGAAGAAGCGCGGAGCAAAAGGCCGCCCTGGCGCGCGAGATCACGCGCGTGGTTTCTGAAACGATCGATGCGCCGGTCGAGTACATCTACGTTTTGATCCGGGAAACTCCCGGCGCGCATCATGTCAAGGCGGGCAAGTCTTTGCCTGAATGGGTCCCCGAAAACGCCGCAGCCGAATAGGCTCCATCCGCTGGGCGGTTGAGGCATCGCGCGGCGCGGCAAGGGGGCTGGCAAGCACTGCATTTTTACGATGGCGTGGAATGGGAACAGGCACTGAAAACATTCTTTTGGACATCACGGGACTGTCGAAGCACTTCGGCGGCCTGCGGGCTCTGGACGAGGTCGACATCTCGTGCCGGCAGGGTGAGACGCTCGGTATTATCGGCCCGAACGGTGCCGGAAAAACAACCGTCTTCAATGTGGTTACCGGGTTCAGCCGTCCGACTTCCGGTGACATCCGCTTTGGCGGAAGCAAGATCACACAGAAGACCGCCGCACAGATCTGCCGTCTGGGCATTTCCAGGACCTTCCAGGGGGTGCGCCTGTTTCGGGAAATGACGGTCTGGGAGAACGTCTGGCTCGGTCAGAATTGTCAGGCCAAGTATCTCAACCCGCTGTTCTGGAGCCGCGGCGTCAACGAGGCGGCGCTACGGGCGGACGTCGAAGCCCTGTTGAACGAATTTCAGATATTTGCAAAGAAGGACGCCAAGGCTCGCGAACTGTCGTTTGGAGACATGCGCCGTCTTGAGATTTGCCGGGCGCTGGCAACCAAACCGAAGCTGCTTCTGCTCGACGAGCCCGCGTCGGGCCTGACACCCGTTGAAACGACCCGCCTGATCGATGATCTTCGCAAACTGTCCGATGCCGGGCTGACGATCATCCTGATCGAGCACGACATGCATGTCGCGCTCGGCCTTTCCGATCGGATCGTTGTGTTGAACTTTGGCCAGCTCCTGGCCCAGGGCACGCCAACCGAGGTCCGCCATAACCCGGCGGTGATCGAAGCCTATCTCGGCAAGTCCGCGGAGGCTGTGAATGCTTGAGCTGCGAGACGTTCAGGTTTCCTATGGCGAGGTGCGGGCGCTTCGCGGCATCTCGCTGAAAGTGGAAGAAGGGCAGATCGTAACCCTGATCGGCGCCAACGGCGCCGGCAAGTCGACCACGCTTCGTACCATATCCGGGCTGCTCAAACCGACCAGCGGCTCAATCCATTTCGACGGCAAGGAACTCAACGGTACCGAGCCACACGAGATTACCCGTTCCGGCCTGATCCATGTGCCCGAGGGCCGCATGCTTTTGGAAAACATGACGGTGCGCGAAAACCTGCTCGCCGGCGCCTATTGCCGCAGCGACAAGGATGCCATCCAGTCCGATCTCGGCGACGTCGAAACCAGGTTCCCAATATTGGCCGAGCGCAACGCGCAGAAGGCCCGGACGCTGAGTGGCGGCGAACGGCAGATGTTGGCCATCGGGCGGGCTTTGATGTCGCGGCCCAAGCTTTTGATGCTGGACGAGCCGTCTTTGGGACTGGCGCCCAAGCTGGTCGAGGAAATGTTTGAGTCGGTGTCCACCCTGAAGAGTGAGGGCACGACGATTCTACTGGTTGAACAGAACGCCTATGGCGCGTTGGCGGTTGCGGACTACGCCTATGTGCTGCGGGTCGGAGAAGTTGTGGTGGAGAAGGACGCAAGAAGCCTGCTCACCGACAAGAGCCTGCTGGATGCCTATCTGGGCGAAGCCTAGCGGGTTGTGTTGCTTGAGCTGATGTATCGAACCGGAAAAGGGAGGAAGTAAATGAAACACGTGAAGACATTAACATTCGCAGCCGGGGTGTCAGCATTGCTGGCAGCGCCGGCGATGGCGTTTCAGGATGAAGGTACCGTCCGCCTCGGCAGCACCGAGCCACTGACCGGTCCAGGCGCGGTCTATGGGCAGCCGACCATCATCGGCAAGAAGATCGCAATCGAAGAGATCAACGCCGCCGGCGGCATCATGATCGATGGCAAGAAGGTCAAGCTCGACCTGTTTTCCGAGGACGATCAGGCAAAGCCCGACCAGGGGGTCAGCATCTTCCGCAAACTGGAAAGCTCAGACGATGTTCTGGCGATCACCGGAACGATCTACAGCCGGGTCTCGGAGACAATGTGGGGCCTGCTGCAGAAGAAGCTTGATGACCCTAATGACACGGGCCTGCAGGTTCCGGCCATGTCGTTCCTGTCGATGAAGGCAGGTGTCGCATCGATTTCGCCGTGGGCCTTCCGTAATGCCGGTGTTGAGTGCGATCAGCATGAGCAACTGATCGATCTGGTGCAGGAGGCCAATGGCGGCGCCGAGTTTCAAAGTGTTGTCGCGGCGCTCGAGTCGAACGAAGCGCATTCGGCCGCTGCCTGGCGCGTCTGCTATCAGGGATCGCTGAAAAAGCGAAACTGGGACACCAAGGAATACGTCGAATGGTTTGAGCAGGACACGGACTTCTCCGTGCAGGTTCGCCGCATCCGCCGGGCCAAGCCTGATCTGTTCATCCTGAGCTCGCACTACCAGGCAAATGTGGGCGCCATGCTCGAAATGGCCCGGCAGGGTGTCACACCGAAATACATGATCAGCCACATCGGCGCCGACGCGGTTGAGATGATTGATCTCGGTGGCAAGGCAGTTGAAGGGGTGGTGTTCCCGTCCACCGCATTCTTCGCCGACCCGGGCGTCAAGTCATTGCTTGACGAGTACAGCAAGCGCACCGGCGAATGGTACATGCCCGCTTTCACGTACCTGGCGTACGAAGGCATGTATCTGATGAAGCATGTCTTTGAGACCGCCGGCATCAAAAACCAGCCCGACACGCTGGCCGAAGACCGCCGCAAGGTGCGCGATGCCCTTGCCTCGTTGAAAGACTGGCCCAATCCCATGGGCCTGAAACTGACCATGGGTGCGACCGGCGATATTTCGCGGCCGTATGTCTACGTCACAATCAAGGATGGTACCTTCAAGCTGTGGTGGCATCCGACCAAGGGCTACATGAACCCCTGATCGAGTAGTGCCACAGGTGCTCGGCCTTGGGGACGGGAACGATCTCCGCCCCCAAGGCCACGGGCACCGCATGTTGACTGGGAGGGAACATGCAGTTTGACGAATTCTTTTTTATCGATCTGATCCAGACCGGTATCGACGGGGCGATGTTGGGTTCGGTCTATGCCCTTATGGCGATCGGCTTCGCCCTCATATGGGGGCTGCTCGGCATATTGAATCTGGCGCATGGCCAGACCGTCGCCTTCGGCATGTTCGCCGGGCTGGTGTCTGCCGGACACCTGAAGCTGCCGATACCGATCTCATTTGCCTGCGCCGTCGTCACCGGCGTGCTGGTCGCACTCCTTGTCGAGCGCATTTGTTACAGACCGATCAGGCGGGCACATGAACTGGTGCCCATGATCGCCACGCTCGGCTTTTGGATCACCACCGAAGAAATACTGCAGAAAATCTATTTTCACATGTATTTCAAGGATTTCATGCCGTTTCCCAATCCCTTTACCATGACCCGTTTCACATTCGGTGAATTCGTCATTCGGTTCGACTACGTGGTGACGATGAGTGTTGCGGTTGTCTTGGTGGCGGCACTCTACTTCGTGATCTACCGATCACGCCTGGGGATGGCTCTCAGAATGGTGGCGGCCGGCCACGATATTGCGCACCTCATGGGTGTGAACGTCCTTAAAACGCTACGTTCAGCTTTCATGATCGCCGGTGCATTCGGAGGAGCTGCAGGATATCTCCTCGGTTACGTGGCCAACATGGCCAACCCCTACGCTGGCTCCATGGCGACCGTCAAAGGCCTCTTCACAATGATCCTGGGCGGTGCCGGAAGCATCCCGGGCGCTATTGTCGGCGGCATTGTGCTTGGTTTTACCGAACTTGAGAGCGCCTACCTGTTCTCTTTCGCCTATCGCGACGCGATTGCAATGGGCCTCTTATTCCTCCTCCTGGTGTTTCGGCCGCAGGGTCTTTTCGGCACCCGGGTGGAAGACAAGATTTGAGGCGCTGAGCGATGGCTTATTGGTACACGGTAATCTCGCTGATGTGCATCAATACGATCCTGGCGTGGAGCGTCTATTCGAGCTTCATGACCGGCACGGTGTCGCTTGGGCAGGCCGGGTTCTTCGCCATCGGTGCATTCGCCAGCGCATCGCTTACCGCCATTTACGGCTGGCACATTGTGCCCGCAACCATGATGGGTGCAGTTGCCGCGGCGATCGTCGGTCTCGCCATCGCAATTCCAACATTGCGGCTGAAAGGGCTTTACCTGACCATAGCTACGGTTGCCTTCGTCGAGGTGATCAGGGTCGTCTTCCACAATATCAAGTATGGCCGCGATGGGGAGTTTGCCATCGATGCGTCATCCGCCGATGCGCGGCAGATGCCGTGGATCGGCCCTGACGGTCCGCTCGGGTTCCGCCATATCATCTATCTGACCGAGCACCATATTACGCCAGGCGAGTATGCCATGTGGCTGGTGTTGCTGGTGATCGCCTTCGGGGTCTATTTCTGGGTGCTCGAGAGATCGCGTCTCGGCTTCGCAATGCGGGCCGTGGAAGAAGACGAAATCGCGGCCCAGGGCGTCGGCCTGTCGCATAACTTCCTCAAGGTCTTCGCGTTTGCCATCGGTGCGGCGATCGCCGGCGTTGCGGGGTCACTCTATGCCCATCTGCTCACGTTCATAACCGGCGACGATTTCAACATTCCGCTCACTGTGATGATGCTTGCCTATGTGGTGATTGGCGGCGGGCAGACATTCTGGGGGCCGATACTGGGCGCGTTGATTTTCACGCTACTGCCAGAAATCGCGCGGGAAACCAAAGAGTTCCGGCTGGAACTGTTCGGCATTGCCATGCTCGCAACCATGGTTTTCCGCCAACATGGTCTCATAACCAGGGACATGGTCCGCAGGGCCGAAACCCGGATCAAGACCGCATTTACGGGCCGAAACACAATTGGGCCCGATGAACCCGGCGCACCTGCGCCGAACCCAACCAAAAAGTAAGGGAGGAAAACAACCATGAAACAGACACTGTCTAAATTTGCTCTCGGCATCAGCGCCCTGGCATTGGTTTTCACCGTCGGCGCGGCGCCGGTGGAAGCTGCATCACTCAAGTTGAGCGGCGATGAGATTGCCGACGCTGTGGAACACGGCAAGGCGCATCACGACCAGGATTCGACCGCGTTCCGTTTCGCCTACATCAACAACCTCGGCTACGGATACCCGAACGTGCTTCTGAGAACCGAATATCTGGCGGTCGCAGACTATGTACGCCGATCCGAGTACCAGCGCAGCTATGGCAGCCAGAAGGTGCACAAGCTGACTGACGAACGCATTGAAAGCGCCCGCCGTGAAGTTGATGGGAAGCTGCAGTTCCAGGTCAAGGTCTACGGCCCCAGCGAAGACTTCATGGAAGGGTATGATTTCCATCTGATGGCGGGTGATAAGCACATCATGCCGACCGATATCGATAAGCCGGTCGTGGCGGATCACTCGGGTTTCAAGGGCAAGCTTGCCTATGCGGCCACGATCATCGTCGATTTTCCGACGGCGGACCTCAAGGGCGACGAAACCGTAAGGCTGGTTCTCGATCCTCCCAACGGCATGGGTCCATCGGGCAACCGGGATGCCAATTTTGAGGCGCCGTTCGATCTGTCGAAAGTGAAGTAACCGGCCGTAACGTGGTGCGCTCGATTGGGATTTGAGCCTCCCCAGGCAAGGCCCGGCGTGTCGAGCGGTCTTAGCTGAGCGTTTTCGCGCCGGGCCATCATTTGTGGGGCGGGCCGAAAAGACAACCGGCGAGGTGCATGTCAGTGCTCGACTTTGCGCAGAACACGCTTGACGGCATTATGGTGGGCGCGTCCTACGCGCTGCTTGGGCTTGGCTTTACGCTGACCTTCGGTGTCATGCGGCGGCTCAATCTGTCCTATGGGCCGACCATCATGATGGGCGTTTACGCGGGCGCTTACGTCAGCCTCAATGTGTACGGCTCGCTCCTGCTTGCTCTTGCCATTGCCGTAGCGGTCTCCGTAATCGTCGGCCTGGTCATCGAAGGGGTGTGCTTTCGTGCCGTCCAGAGCGACAATCCGCTGGCTTCCATGGTCAGTGCGTTCGCCATGTGGATGGTGCTTGAGGAGATCATCATCCTCCTGACCTGGGGACGGCTGTTCCCGGTTCAGAATCCTTCAGGACTTTCGACGTTTGACATCGGTCCGATCAGCGTGCGGGGCGATTACTTTGCCTTGTTCGTCGCCGCGGTGGTTCTCATGGTGGGGATTTACTGGCTTTTGTTCCACACGGCCTTCGGCCGAAAGGTGAGGGCGGTGGGAGAAAACCGGAAGTCGGCGCAACTGGTCGGCATCGACGTCAATCGGGTCTCTCGCGAAATCTTCGTTCTGACCTCGGCGTTCGGCGGTTTCGTTGCCTTCTTCATCGCCGCCAGCCTGCATCAGATCACTCCCGGCTTCGGGCTTTGGGCGACCGTGAAGGGGCTCATCGTCATGATCCTTGGCGGCATCGGCTCGGTTCCCGGAGCCGTGTTGGGCGGTCTGCTGCTTGGAATCATCGAGTTGCAGGCGGTCTGGTACATCGGGGCCAGTTACCGCGATCTGATCGCTTTCGCGCTGTTGTTTCTGTTTCTGGTGGTCCGGCCGAGAGGACTGCTGGGACAGGGTGAGCGGAGTTCATAGGCCGTGACCGACTATGGCATCAGCGTATTGTCCCTCATCTGCATGGAGTCGTTTGTCGCCCTCAGCACCTATCTGCTTCTGATTACAGGGCAGGTCTCGTTCGGCCAGCAGGCTTACTTCGGCATCGGGGCATATGTCGGGAGTTCACTTACGGCGCTCGCGGGGTTCGACCTGACGTTCGCCATTCTGGCCGGCGCCCTCGTCGCCGGTGTCGTTGCCGCCGGTGTCGGTGCCCTGACGTTCCGGCTTGGAGGGCTCTATTTCGCGATTGCCACACTGGCGTTTGCAGAGCTGATCAGACTGGTCTGGGTCAACATCAACTATCAGGTTGAGGTCGACGGATTCATGGTCGGCCCGAAAGGATCGGAAGGTTTCCGCGACATCCGCTATCTGCTGGACAACGACATTTCATCCAACCAGTATCTCTGGATCATCGTGCTCTGGCTTGCCCTGGTGATCGCGTTCTTCATCGTTCTGGAACGTTCACGGCTCGGCCTTGCGATCCGCATGGTCGAGAACGACGAGACGGCGGCCGCAAGTGTCGGGATCAGTCCGACGCGGCACAAGATAATGGCCGCCGCGATGGCCGGCGCAATTGCTGCCATCGGCGGGGTTCTCTTCGCCCACTTCATGACCTTCATTGACCCGAGAAACTTCGGTGTCATGCTTGGCGTGCACAGCCTGGCTTACGCCATGATCGGCGGGATGGGCACGTTCATCGGACCCTTGATCGGTGTCGGGATCGATATCGGCTTGCTGGAGTCGCTGCGGATCTTCTCGGGATACCGCATGATCGTGTTCGGGTCCCTGGTGGCCGCAATCTTGATCTTCCGGCCGCGCGGTCTGCTCGATGAGAAGACGGTTCATCGCATATCGATGAGAGTTCGCCAGGCCCTGGGCAATAATCGCAAGTCAACAAGAGCGGTGACAGATGACCCGGGCTGAGCCGCAAGACATGCTGTCCGCCGTTGCCGTGACGAAGGCGTTCGGGGCGCATCTGGCGCTGGACAATCTGAGTCTTGCAGTGACGAAGGGAGGTGTGATCGGTTTGATCGGCCCCAATGGATCAGGCAAAACCACCTTGTTCAACGCGATCACCGGCATACATTCGCCCACCAGCGGCAGCCTGCACTTTGCCGGCCGCGATATCACCGGACGGGCGTCGGAGCGCATTGCCCAACTGGGAATTGCCCGGACGTTTCAAAACCTGAAAGTGTTCCGGCGGCTGACCGTCTTTGACAATGTCCTGGGCGCGCAGAACAGCGCATCGGATATGACAATGTGGCAGATGCTGTTTTCCGTGCGCCGCAACGAGACGCCGCGGCGCGACAGGGTCGAGCATATCCTCGAACGGGTAGGACTGACCGACCGACGACACGCGCTGGCGCAGGATCTCCCGCTTGGAGAACAGCGACGTCTCGAACTGGCCCGGGCGCTGGCCCGCGAGCCGGAATTGCTCTTGCTCGATGAGCCGGCGGGCGGAATGACCCCGCAGGAAACCGACACGATGGCGGAGCTCATTCACGATGTCGCGGAAGCCGGGCCCACGGTCTTCCTCATCGAGCACAAGATGGGCATGGTGATGCGGTTGTGCCGCCATATTGTGGTACTCAACTTCGGCCGCAAGATTGCGGAAGGAACCCCCAAACAGGTGCAGTCCGACGCCGCGGTTCGCGAAGCCTATCTCGGCTCGGTGGCACGGCATGCTTGAGACCCGCGACATTCGCGTTGCCTACGGTCAGGTGGTGGCCGTCAGTGGCCTCAGCCTGCGCATCGGTCAGGGCGAAATCGTCGCTCTCATCGGCCCCAATGGTGCCGGCAAGACCTCGACGATGATGGCCATAGGCGGCGTCGTTCCGCCGCAAAGCGGCGCGGTGCTGTTCGAGGGCGAACATATCGAAGGTGCCGCTTCGCACTACATCTACCGACGCGGAATCGTGCAGGTGCCGGAGGGGCGGATGATCTTTTCCGACATGACCGTGCGGGAAAACCTGCTCTTGGGGGCCGATGCACTGACGCAGCCTGCCGATGCCGAGGAAACATTGGCGGACGTCTTCTCTTTGTTTCCCGTTCTCAAGGAACGGTTCCGCTCGCGGGCGGACACATTGAGTGGCGGTCAGCTGCAAATGCTGGCCATCGGGCGCGGTCTTATGGGGCGGCCCAAACTCTTCATGCTGGATGAACCTTCCCTCGGCCTTGCGCCGAAAATCGTCGATGAAGTTTTCGAAAGGATAACCGGCCTCAATGATCGCGGGATGACGATCCTGCTGGTCGAGCAGAATGTCAGAATGGCGCTGCAGATTGCCCATCGCGCCTATCTGATCGAAGCAGGCGCGCTGATCGAGGAAGGAGAAGCGAAGGAGCTCCTTAAGAGCGAGCGCATTCTGGAATCGTATCTTGGTACGGCCGCCTGAACCGACAGGCACAAGTGAAGGAGTCTTCGAAAATGTCAGCAATTTGGAAACCTGTTTTGTCAGTTCTTGCAGCTCTGGTGTTGTTGCCGGTTTTCACAACGGCGGGCCTGGTGGCTGCAGACCGCGTCATGGTGGAGTTCGAAAAGGTCAAGACCGACGCACCGAGCGGGCTGGAATATGAATACACTTTCATGGTCAAGAAACACGGCAGCGGCGACATGGTCGAAGGTGCCGATTTCATGATTTCGACCGACATGGCGGCGATGCCTGGAGCCCACCACATGCCGCATGTCAAGGCGGAGCCGGGGCATCATCCAGGCGCTTACAAGGCCAGGCTCGACTTCGATATGGCCGGCGAATGGACACTGATCCTGAGTTTTACCGAACCCCACAAGGATAAAGTCGTCCTGACAGACATGGTCGGCGATGCGGACGGCGACATGAAAACGGGTCATTCCAAACATGACCACGACAAGATGGATCACTCAACGCATGGCAACAGCAACGAATAAGGGCTTCGGAACATGACTGACGGACAGAGCAAGAACGGCAAGGCAGTGCTGCTCGGCTGGAATCGCTCGCCCTACGCGCGGCGGATTCGCATCTCCATGGACATCTACGGCATCCCGTTCGAGCAGCGCCGGATCACGGCGTGGAACAGTTTCGATGAAATCAAGCAGTCGAATCCGATCGTCAAGATTCCAACGCTGATCACCGAGGACGGCACGTGCCTGATCGAAAGCGCTGCAATTCTCGATTATCTCGACTGTCGCGTCGGACCGGAACGCGCACTGATGCCGCAGCCGTCACCACTGCGCGACAAGGTGCGCCAGATCATGGCGCTGTCGACGGCGATCATCGATAAGGGCCGTGAGCTGCGCTACGAGATTCACCTGCGGCCTCAGGAACTGCGCTACGAGCCGTGGATCGAGCGCTTTACCGGTCAGCTGACGTCGGCCCTCGATGCTCTTGATCGGCAGGTGGGCAGTCCGTTTGCCGCCGGCGAAAAGCTCACCCAGGCCGATATCACGGCAGGCTGCATGTACGACATGATGATCCGGATGTTTCCTGAAATCATGTCGGAAGGGAGCTATCCGGCCCTCGACGCCCTGGGCGCCAGATGCCATGCGATGCCGGAGTTTCAGAGGGCCGATTTCGAGCCGGATGAATAGGCTTCCAGTTTCAACACCAATGAACATGAGGGATTTGCCGTGAGTGATCAGCCTGTCGCCGTCATTGCCGGAGTTGGAGATGGTCTCGGCGGTGCCATTGCACGCCGCTTCGCCAGGGCCGGCCACCATGTCGTCCTGGCGGCACGAAACCAGGAGCGACTGGAGCGGATCGCCGGGGAGATCGCTTCCGACGGCGGCGATGCGGTGGCGCAGGTCACCGATCTTCGTTCGGAGGAGGCGATTGCCGACTTGTTCGACCGGGCTGCGGGTCTCGGCCGCCTCGATGTCGCCGTGTTCAATGCGGGCGCGCAGCACCGCCAGGAGTTTCTCGAGATAGATCCGGTGATGCTCGAGAAGGTCTGGCGGCTTGGCTGCTATGCGGGTTTCGTGGTTGGCCAGCAGGCCGCCAGGCAGATGGCGCCGCACGGCAAAGGGACGATACTGTTCACCGGCGCAACGGCATCCGTCCGAGGCGGCGCGGAGTTTTCCACCTTTGCCGCCGCGAAGGCCGGGTTGCGCGCAATATCACAATCCATGGCGCGAGCGCTCGGGCCGAAGGGCATCCATGTCTGCCACATCATCATCGACGGTGTCATCGATATGCCGGCCATCCACGAACGGTTTCCCGACCTGGTGGCGAAGCTGCCGGAGAGCGGCATGCTGAACACGGATGCGATCGCGGAAACCTACCATGCGGTTCACTGCCAGGATCGCTCCGCCTGGACCCTGGAACTGGACGTGCGACCCTGGAGCGAAAACTTCTAGAGCGGGATCAGGAAAATTGGATACCGGTTTTGCGTCCGATCCCGCTCTAAAATATGAGAAGCGATCACGTTTTATCGACTTGGGTGGGACCACCCAAGTCGATCGTAATCTAGAGGATCACCCTGGCCGACTTGAAGGCGGCGATTTCGGCATCGCTGAAACCGGCTGCCTCGAGCACTTCGCCAGTGTGTTCGCCGAGCATGGGCGGTACGCCGACGTGGGATGTGGGTGTCCGGTCGAACCGTGCAGGGTCGCGCGCCTGACGGATCGTGCCTGCATCGTCATGGGGATACTCCACCAGCGACCCGCTCTCAGCGGTGTGGGGATGATGCACGATCTCGCGCCGCGTATGAATTCTGCTGCACGGCACGTCCTCGCGTTCCAGCCGCTCGATCCACTCATCGGTTGTTCCCGAGCGGAGAACGTCCTGCATCGCCTCGAGCCGTTCCGAACGGTTCGCCTCGCGCGCCTCGGAGGTGGCGAAGCGGGGATCCTGCAGCCATTCCGAGCACCCGGCGGCATTGGCAAATCCGACCCACTGGGCGGTCGTCACCGTCGCGACGCAGATGTAGCCGTCGCTGGTCTCGTAGATGAGGTCGAAGGACGGCATTTCTTCGGGTCCTTCGACTTCGTTGTCGAGAAACGTATGGCCGTCCATTTCACCCGACCACAGGAAGCTCAAGACCGAGTCGAGCATCGACAGTTTGATGTGCTGGCCTTCACCGGATTTTTCGCGGGCATAGAGTGCGGCCGAAACCGCCTGGGCCGCATTGAGCGCCGCGAGCTTGTCCGGCAGCATTGCCCGGATCATCCGGGGGCGCGCCAGATCGGACGTTCCCTGCACCGATGCCAGGCCGGATGCCGCCTGAAAAACCGGATCATAGGCGGGCTTGTTCGCCAGCGGGCCGATATCGCCGAAGCCGGATATGGAGACATAGATGAGACGCGGGTTCAATTCGCGCAGGACATCTTCGGCCAATCCCAGCTTGCCGACCACGCCCGGGCGGAAGTTCTGAACGAACACATCGGCGCTCGCCGCGATCTGTTTCACGATGTCGACCCCCTCGGGTGTCTTGAGGTCAACGGCGACGGAGCGCTTGGAACGGTTGTTGTTGGCAAAAGGTGCGGTCAGGGTGCCGCTGCGGCGGCCGTATCTCCGCATCTGGTCGCCGCCGTCGGGGCGCTCAATCTTGATGACGTCGGCGCCCTGGTCGCCCAGCAACATGGTCGCGAAGGGACCTGAAATCATCGTTGTCAGATCAACGATACGCACACCATCAAGTGGTCCAGGCATAGTCTTTCCTCGTGTTTATCACACTGTGCATGTGGCTCCGTCAGTATCAAAAGCGATCGTCCGGATGGGCGCGTTTTGCCGATGTTCGGATGTCGGTGTGGCATCTGAAGCCGCGGATTTGCCGGTTCTCGTAATCGCCGTGGATCGGCAAAGATTATGGAAAAAATTATCTATGTAATTCAATGGCTTAACCCAGGTCACAAATCGACAGGCTCGAGACCGATCCTAGCACAAATCACCGAAGGGGATAAGCTCAACTGTGGTTATTTCTAACGATGCACCGGCACCGCTTGCGGTGAATGTGCCGGTTCACAGGATCTGACAGACCTCGTCAAAAGCGAAGCGGGGTCCGCGCGGATAGGTCTTCTGCTCATCGGCATAACCAAGCGTGCACAGGAAGTTGGACTTGACGTGGGTTCCGGCGAAGAACTCCTGGTCCACATAGGTGTTGTCGAAACCGGACATGGGGCCGCAGTCGAGGCCGAGCGCCCGTGCGGCGATGATGAAGTAGGCGCCCTGAAGCGTTGAATTGCGCAAGGCGGTGACCTGCGCCGCGACCTCGTTGTCCTCGAAGATCTTCTTGTTCTCGGGCGCCGGCGGGTAAAGCCTTGGAATGTACTCGAAGAATTCCAGATCATATCCGATTATGGCAATTACCGGCGCGGATGCGGCCCGAGCGACATTGCCGTCGAACAGCGCTGGGGTGAGGCGTGCCCTGGCCTGCGGAGTGGTCAGAAAGGCGATGCGCCCGGGGCATCCGTTCATGGACGTGGGACCCCATTTCATCAGCTCGTAGAGATCACGAAGCGTCTCGGTGCCGACGGCCCGGTCGAGAAACAGATTGGCGGTGCGCGCCTCGGTGAACAACAGGGCCCGTCCGGCATCGTTCAGAGAGTTCCTCATTCTTGCTCCTCAACGTGTAATTTCTGTCAGCTCTGGCACCGCGACCAGCAGGACCGTCACCAGAACCATGATGACCACGAAGGGGAAGGCGCCGGCGAATATCTGCCCCAGGGTCACCTGCGAATTCCCCAGTGCGGCCTTGACCACATAGACGGTGAGCCCGAGCGGCGGGGTCAGGAGGCCGATTTCGACGGCGACCACGGTGACAATCCCGAACCAGATCAGGTCCGTGTTGAAGGCGATCAGTGTCGGCAGCACCAGGGGCAGGGTGATCAGCATGATCGACACAGAATCGAGCACCATCCCCATCACCAGCACCATGAGAAGGTAGACGGTGATGATGCCATAAAAGCCAAGCTCCGCGTCGGTCATCATGCCGACCACCTCGCCGGGCAGGCCCGACAGGGCGATCATGCGGGTGTACATGTTGGCGCCGATGATGAGGAACAGGATCGACACCGAGACATGGCCGGTGTCGATGAGGATGTTCCAGAACCTGGCCCAGGTGAGCATGTCGGGTGTAAAGGCGGCTTTTATGCAGACGATGACGAGGGCGAGAAACGCGCCCACCGCGCCGGCCTCGGTCGGCGTGAAAATGCCGCCATAGATGCCGCCCAGAACCGCTGCGATCAGGACGACGATGGGCGCCATCTTGAGGGCGGCGGAGGCCGCGGTTTCGGTCTGCTCGGGTTTGCGCGACCAGGCGGCCGGGGCAGCGGACAGGTCCGGCGTCTTGAGGCGGCCGGCGAAATCCGGCCAGGCTTTTGAAATGGCGACAATGGCAAGGCAGAAGGCGGCGGCCAGCAGGAGGCCCGGTGCGATGGCGGCGGTGAAAAGCTGGCCGACCGACACTTCGGCGAGGACGCCGAACACGATGAGCAGCAGGCTCGGCGGGATCAGCATACCGAGCACCGAACTGCCGGCGACAATGCCGACGGAGAAACGCGCGGTGTAACCGTGTTCCATCATCGGCGGCACCGAGACGCGGGTAAAGACCACCGCGGAGGCAATGGAAACCCCTGTAACAGCTGCGAAAATCGCGTTGGCGACTACGGTCGCGACACCCAGGCCGCCGGCAATGCGGCCGAGCAGCCATTGGCAGACATCGAATGTATCGCGGCCGATATTGCCGAGATTTACCAGCAGGCCCATCAGGACGAACAGCGGCACGACGCCGAACAGCTGGTCCTGAATGGCGCCCGCCGAGGCGATCTTGAGGAGGTTGACCGCGGTGTCGAAATCGTCGCGGATGAACCACGCGCCGATAAACGACAGGAGGATGAGGGTAACGCCGATATGCATGCCGGCGAGGATCAGCGCCAGCATGGCGGCGATCAGCGCAAGGCCGATCGTCAGCGCGTCGAGATGCGGCCCGAGAAGGAGGGCGCCGGCGACGAGAAGGGCGAACAGCGCAATGATCGCGGGCCAGCCCTTGGGCATGCCCTTTCGTGCGTCGGGGTGATCCGGCTCGTCGCGCATGACCTTGCGTACGAGATCGCCGCACTGGACCAGAAACTCCAGGGTGGTGACAATGGCGCAGAAGGCCATGATCGCCTTGAACGGCCAGACCGGGATGATGATTTCGCCCTGCTGGCCGAAATACTCTCCCGACACGAAAGCCTCCCTGGCGTCCGGCACAAGGCCATAGGCGATCAGTGCAAAGACAATCGCGCCGCAGAGATGAAACACCGCGCCATAGATGCCGGCGGCGGCCGGGCGGTGCGCAAGCAGATGGTCGATGAAGACATCGGCCCGGGTCAGCTTCCTGCGCCGCAGCGCGTTGGACATTTGCAGGAAGACGATGGCAACGATGGAATAACCGACGAATTCAGGCACCCGGGGCAGGGGCGCGTCATAGAGTGAGCGCGAAGCGACGTCGGCGCAGATCAGCACCATCAGGGCGACGATCCACAAGGTGCCGATGCCGTTGAGCAGGGCACCGATACTGCCGAGGGCATGAAACGGCCTGCGCCCGGACCACCAGATGTCCGCGCTCCAGGCGCTGGGATAGGGAGCCCTCGGTGGCAGGCCCAGCGCGGCGGCAAGCACCTTGCCGTATGGACGCATCAGCCCCAGCTGCGCAGCGGCTTGGCCCCGAGCGCGACCATACCCTCCATGTAGGCGGCGAGCACCTTGCCCGCGGCAACCCCTTTGGCTTCGCTGGCATCACGCCATTCAGCGGCGAGATCGGGCAGCATGTTCACCCAGCGGCCGCGCTCGTCTTCGGAGAGTTCGGTGATGGTGGCGCCGGCTGCCGCCATCTTCTGTTCGAACAGCCCCGCCACTTTCATGAGTATGCCGGCATGCCTGGCGGTGTATTCCTCGCCGAGTTTCGCCAGGACGCCCTGGACGTCTTCGGGAAGTTTGTCCCAGGTGCGCTTGTTGATGGTCATGCCGCCGGTCATCTGGGCGCCGATGCGGACCTTGGTGATGTGCGGGGCCACCTCAAAGAGTTTGAAGGGAAAGGCGCCGGAGAAGGCGATCAGCGTGCCGTCGGCAACGCCGGTCTTGAGCATGTTGTAGAAGTTGGGCAGGCCGGCATTGACCGGCGCCGCGCCGGTGCCCTTCAGCCAGTTGCCGACGGAGCCCGCGGCAATGATCTTCTTGCCCTTCAACTGATCGACGCTGGAGAACGGCTCCTTGGTCAGGAGGTGATAGGTCTCGATACCGCTGGCGCCGAGGAACACCTGGTTCTGGGCCTCCCAGGCGGCGCTCAATTCGGGCACCTCCCTGTGAAGCCGGTTGACCAGCCCGAGCATCGCCGGCAGGTCGTCGGAGACGAAGGGCGTGTAGAACGAGACGTTCTGCAGCGGCATCTTGGATTCTTCCCACAAGGTGCCGACCCAGCCCACATCGGTCAGCCCGTCGGCGACCGCTTCGAGGGTCTTGTCGAATTTGTAGAGCGCGCCGCCATAGGACTCGGTCCACTTGATTTCATGGTCGGAGTTCATCGCCGCAAGTCGTTCGTTGCTCTGCGGCACCACGTGCTTGTTCATGACGCCGACCCAGGGGACGGTGGTTGGATGGCTCGATGCGATTACCAGCTTGATGGTTTCAGCGCTTGCCCTCGAAGGGATCAGCGGCAAGACACCCGCGGCGAGCGCCGCGGTCACAAAGCTCCGTCTGTTCAGATGCACCATCATTTCCTCCCTCGTTCGTGTTGCTGGGGCCTCGCGTTCAGCGCGCGGGCTCTATTCCGTGATACGCCTTCTCGATCAGACGCCTGATCAGTGGACGCTCGATGTCTCGCGGGTTCCAGTAAGGATTGGCGACGGCGAGATCGGCTGCCCTGTCGATGCCGTCTTGCGGCATGCCCAGTTCCTTCAACGTCGTCGGCGCGCCAAGCGATCTGGCGTATTCGAAGAGCCCGAGACCGGGCTTTTCGACGCCGAGCGCGTCGGCCAGAGGCCGCAACTGTTCAGGCACCGCGGCAGCGTTGAAGGCAACCACGTGCGGCAGGATCACCGAATGGGTCTCGGCATGCGGCAGATCGAAGGTGCCGCCAAGCGTGTGGCACAGCTTGTGGTGCAGGGCCATGCCGACAGCGCCCAGCACCGAGCCGCACAGCCAGGCGCCGTAGAGCGCGTCTGCCCGTGCCTCGGCGTTGCCGGGCGTTTCCAGGATTGCGGGGAGCGCCCGCACCAGGGCCCGAATACCTTCAGCCGCCATGAGGGACGACATCGGGTTGCGGTCTTTCGCATAGAGTGCTTCCACCGCATGGCTCATGGCATTGAGCGCGCTGGTCACGGTCATGGCGGCGGGCAGGGAATAGGTCAGTTCGGGATCATACACCACCACTTCGGGAAGGACCCTGGGGTCCTTCAGGGTGGTTTTGACGCCGTCCTCGGTCTGGCCGAGGATCGGCGTGACTTCGGACCCGGCATAGGTGGTCGGGATGACGATCTGCGGCAGATCGGTGCGCAGGGCGATGGCCTTTCCGAGGCCGGTGGTCGACCCGCCGCCCAGCGCCACGGTGCAGTCGGCACCGGTCTCGGCGACCACCTGCATGGCGTTTTCCGTCACATCAATTGGCGTGTGCATGGCGGCGCCGGCAAACGTGCCCGCGGCGAGGTCGCCGAGATTTGCCGCGAGCGCGCCGGCATCGACCGACTGATGCGGGGTCGACAGCACCAGCGCACGCGCGCAGCCGAGCGAGGCGACCACATCGCCGATGTTGCCCGACGAGCCCGCACCGAAAATGATGCGCGCCGGGTTGCCGGTGAAATCGAACGGGCCGATCACATGCCTCTCCTCAACCCCCCTGGCGGGTCAGCACGAAATCGTGCTCGACGGTCCAGAACGGATTGGCGACACCGAGTTCGGCCGCCCTGGCAGGATCAAAGTGCTGTTCGAACTCGGCGATCAGACTCTGTTTGACGCCGAACACCGCGTCGTCCTCGAGATAGGGGTCGCCCTTCACGAAGATATGTGTCGTGACGGTCTCGTAGCCGGGCGCACTGACGATGTAGTGGAGGTGGGCAGGACGCATGTTGTCGCGGCCGAGGCCGTCCAGCAATGCGCCGACGGGGCCGTCCTTGGGAATGCCGTAGTAACAGGGCTTCACGGCCCGGTACGAGTAACGCCCGTCCTCGCCGGTGCGGAAAACCCCACGCAGATTGTGTTCCGGCTGCACGTCCGGCTGCTGGTTGTCGTAGAAGCCGTCGAAGCTTGCCTGCCAGGTGTCGATGACGGCGCCGGCAACTGGACTGCCGTCGCCGTCGACGACGCGGCCGGAGACATAAAGCGGCTCGCCCTTGCCGTCGTCGGAGATGGTTTCGCCCATATCCCGGATCGGAGCGCCGTCGACGTGAAACGGCCCGAGCACGGTGTTTTCGGTGGCGCCCGAGGGGCGCCGCGTGTTGATCGCGTCGACCAGCATGGAGACGCCGAGCACGTCGGACAGCAAGATCCATTCCTGGCGCTTGTCGTCGCACATCTGACCGGTGGCGGTGAGAAAGCCGATGGCCTTCTCCCACTCTTCATAGGTCGGCTCGACCTCCTTCACCACCGCGTGGAGATGGGAGATGATCGAACGCATGATTTCGGCCAGGCGGGCATCCCGGGCGCCCGCCATGCGCTCGCACACCACCTCCGCCGAGTTGGTCTCGGCGAAATAATTGATCGATCCGTTGTTCGACATGAGACCCTCTTTTGCTGGATCGCCCGCCGCGCTTTGTGCGCCGACAGACGACGGCGCGGCGATGACATTCCCAGTTTTTGAAAAAGCCTGCATAATGTCCAATGATATTATGTCGGAATAACATACCGGATTGATATGCAGATCGACCCGAGGCATCTCATGCAACTGGCGGCGATTGTCGACGCCGGAGGGTTCAGCGAGGCGGCGGCGCGGCTCGCCACCACCCAGCCCGCCCTGTCGCGCACGGTGGCCATGCTCGAAAAACGTCTCGGGGAGACCCTGTTTCTGAGGCGCCGCAGGCCGCTGCAGCCGACCCCCCTGTGTTCGGCGCTTGTCGAGCAGGGGCAGATCGTGCTGGCCGCTACCCGCAAGGCGACGGAAAACATCGATCAGTTCCACCAGGGCGAGCGCGGGCTCATCAGGATTGCCGGGACGCCGTTCTTCATGGATGCGGTGATCGCCGGGCTGGTGGCGGATTTTCAGTCGCACCATCCCCGCGTCACCATCGAGCAGAGTTATGGTTATACTGGCGATCTCCTCGCCCTGATCCGCTCAGGCAAGATCGATCTGGCGTTCAGCCCGGTGGATGTGCTCGATGTGGAAGACGATGTGACGTTTGTCGAGCTGCTCCAGGCGCGCAACGTCGTCGCCTGCCGGGCCGGCCATCCGCTGATCGGCAAACCGCGCGTGCGGACTGCCGACCTGCTCAGTTTTCCCTGGATCGCGCCGCCGCCGACCAGCCCGCTCAATGCCGATCTGAGGAGTGCGCTGGTGTCCATGGGGGCGGAGCGCATCCGGGTCAGCTATTCAGGCGGCTCGCTGGGCTCGGTGGTCAACCACATGAAGGCGTCCGACTGCCTCACCGTGCTGCCGCACTCGGTGGTGTTCGCCATGCGCATGGCGGGCGAGATTTCAGCATTGCCCATCAAACTCGACCATCCGCGCCGGGTGATCGGTCTCCTGCGGTCAAACCAGATGGCCAACACGCCGACAGTGGAGCGCTTCGCCAGTCATATGCGCCGCCGGTTCGACGAGATGAAAGACCTGATCCGCCGCCACGAACAGATCGTGGTGTGGGGCGGTGGGCGGTGGTAGGCCTCAGAAAGGGTCCGGCGGATGTTCGCCGCTATCGGATCACCCGGTCCAGCCGAGTCCGGCCGCGATACAGTTCATCGTCATCAGCAGCGGTACGGTCGTCGTCCGGCGATCGGGCGCATTTGACTGTCCGATCCGAAACTCGTGCAACAGGTCCACCTGCCAGGCGTTGGTCCGGTCGATCAACGGGCGGACACGGTCGACCCGTCGCTGGAAGGCGGGAAAGCGCCTTGCGATTTCTGACTGGCCGGTGAGCATCGAGACGTGCATGCGGGTGCGTTCGTATTCGCTTCCGATCATGTCGAGAACGGTTTCGCGCAGATCTTCGTCCGGCACCAGCTCCGCATACCGGGCCGCGATGTCCATGTCGGCCTGGAACAGGGTCTTTTCGACCTCATCGATGATCAGTCGAAAGACGCGCGAGTGCTCGAACATGGCGTGCAGTTGCCGGGTACCGCCGCGACCGCGGATTTCGATGAATGACTGAAGAGCGCTGCCAAGGCCGTACCACCCGGTAATGAGATGCCGGTTCTGGCTCCACGCAAAGACCCATGGGATGGCGCGCAGGTCCGCGATGCCCTGGGCTCCGAACCGGCGCGCCGGGCGCGATCCGATTTTCAGGAGCGCCAACTCCTCGACCGGGCTGGCCAGCCGGAAGTAGTCCAGAAAGCCGGGCGTCTCCAGGAGAGTGCTGTAAGTGACCTGGGAGACGCCCGACAGCGCCTCGAGCGCTTCGTCGAATTCCGGGTTTGCCTTCAGCTCCGGTTCGCCGGGAGATTTGAACGTATGGGCAAGCACGCTCGCGGTCAGCAGTTCCATCTGGTAGAGCGCGGTGCCTCGATTGGCGTATTTCGACGAAACCACTTCGCCTTGCTCGGTGGAACGCATACGGCCGGCGACCGTGTTGGCGGGTTGTGCGGCGATTGCCCGTCCGGTGGGCGCGCCGCCGCGGCTGACCGATCCGCCGCGTCCGTGGAAGAACCTGACCTCGATTCCGAGCGAACATGCGGTGGAAACAATTTTCTTCTGCGCCTTTACCAGCTCCCACGTCGAACACAGAAAGCCGCCATCCTTGTTGGAATCAGAATAGCCCAGCATGACCTCGAGCACGTTGCATCGGCTTGCGAGACTGCGTCGGACAAGAGGCGCCTTGAGCAGGTCCTTGAGGATACCGGGCGCGTTTTGCAGATCCTTAATGGTTTCGAACAGCGGAACGACGGCCAATGTAAGCGTCCCGTCGGGTGATTGCAGTCCGGCGTATTTGGCCAGCAGGAAAACCGCCAGCAGGTCGTCCGCGGAAGTCGTCATGCTGAGGATGAATGCGCCGATGGCATCGGGATCCGTGCCGGTCTGCACCTCGCCGATGAGATCGAACAGGCCGACGGTTTCAAGCGCCTGTTCGGTGAGCCCGGACCGGTCCAGGCATCGATCGTTGTCCGCGGTCAGTTCTTCACGCAGTCGTTTTGACCACATGACGGAATCCGGGTCGGGAACTCCGCTGCCGTTGGGGGAATGGTGGTGCCAGATCTCATGCAGCACCTTGTTTATGACCATCGAGTTCTGCCGGATGTCCAGCGACGTGGTACGGAAGCCAAAGGTCTCAACCTGCCAGCGCAATGGCCGTACCAGGGCAGCGGCCAACGCGCCTGCCTTCATCCGGCTCAGGGCCTGCTCCGCCGCCTTGAGATCGTCGATCAGTTCGCGTGTACCGGAATAGGGGATCGCGCCGGCGTCATCATTGGCGGCGAGCCGCAGATCGATGGCGGCAAAATATTGCCGGAACAATTCGTTGGGATTGCGTGCCGCCAGCCTCTCGGCTTCACCGGACTTGCCCAGCAGGCACGTCAGCCTTTCCCGGAAAGTCTCTGGAATATCGACGAGTTTTGCGCCAATGCTCATGGTCTTTACCAGACCGGCCAGGCCCTCGCGCAACTGATCGATCGCGACCTTGCGGTTGGCCCCAAGTGCTTGGCGGGTCGTTGCGACGGTGACTTTCGGGTTGCCGTCCCGATCGCCGCCAATCCAGGACGAAAAACGCAGGAATGGAACGGTGGGAATGGCGTCTTCGGGATAGTGTCTGTTGAGGGCCGCGGTAAACCGGTCATAGAGCTGAGGCACCGCCTCGAACAAGATTTCCCGGAAGAAGTGCAGGCCCCAGGCTATTTCCTGCTCCAGGCTTGGCCGCTCGAGGCGGAGTTCGCCGGTGATCCATAACAGATCGATTTCATTGCGCAGGTCGCGTATGAGGCTTTCGCGTTCACGCGGCGTCCATCGGCGGGCTTCGAGCTCGACCAGCTTGCGGTATATGCGCCGGTGTATCTCCAGGACCGTAACCCGCTTCGCCTCGGTCGGGTGCGCGGTGAGGGTCGGGCTGACGTCGAAGCGCTGCAAGGTGGCCTTCAGGTCGGCCGGGCTGACGTCTAATGCCGCGATATCGGAGATGACGTTGGAGAAAGACCCGAGCAGCTGGTCGGGCCCGCCTGCGGTTTCGATCTGCCGGCGGGCCCGCATCGAAGCGTTCTCTTCGGCGATGTTCACCAGTTGCAACCAGATGCCGATCGCCTGAAGCGAGGCGATGCGCAGCTCGCCGTCGGGCAATGCTTCGGGCGCCGTGTCGCTCAACGCGCCACGTACGCGCGGCTCACGTTCGGTGATGACGCTGGACAGGAGACCAAACAACAGGTCGTCGATCTCGCCGATGTCGGCCGATGTCTGCTGGAGGGGCTCTAAATCTCCGTCCATGCGATCCTTGAGCAGGGCGTGGTGCTCACGCGACAAGGTCGCGTGGCTCGCGGCCGGCGAAGAAGTCGCTGAGGTTCTCGACCACGCGGAAGCCCATGGCCTCGCGGGTTTCGCGGGTGGCGGAGCCGAGATTGGGCAGGAGCACCGCGTTCCTGCACTGGCGCAACTCCGGCATGATGTTGGGCTCACCGGCGAAGACATCGAGGCCGACGCCGGCAATGGTCTCGAACCACAGGGCGTGCAGCAGGGCCTGTTCCTCGATCAGGCCGCCGCCGGCGGTGTTGATGAGAAAGG
>JAJFHL010000039.1 GCA_021775615.1 Hyphomicrobiales bacterium | reverse complement strand
CCGGCCTTCAGCGCCGCCTTGGTTTCTTCGACGGTGGCGTTGCGAATGAAGTTGTCCGCATGGCCCTTCTTCCAGATGCCGTCGTAGAGCGACACGCACTCGATGTCGCCGATCGAGTACTTGTGGTAGCCCTTGTCCCTAGCCATGTCGGCCAGCGCGCTGGGCAGGAATGTCAAAGTTCCGGTAAGCCCGAGCGCGGCGGCGCCCGTAGCCGACAAGATAACTTCTCGTCTATTGGGTGTGTAACTCATGTTTTGCTCCCTTGAATGCAACTGAACTGGCATCGGATGCCGCGAGGCCCCGCCTGGCTGGAACCAGTTGTTGAGATAACCGCATTATTTACGCGTCGGAGCGAACATTCGATCACATTCGTGTGATGACATTGCGGTCTTGCGCATCATGGGAAGAAACCGGAAAACGCCGTCGGCAGCTGCGCGCCCATTGGACGCAGCTCTTCGCCGGAAATTCGGACTGCTCAGAAGTGCAGGTTGAGCCCGATCTTGAGGATATGCATATCCAGCTTCAGGGTGCCGGTGTCCGCCGAACCCGTAAAGAAGCCTTGAGCGTCTCCAAAATCGATATACAGATATTCGATTTTGGTGGAAATCCAGTTCGTATCGAACAGATAGGCTTCGCCACCTCCGCCAATCACGAAACCCTTCTCAGTGTAGCGCTTCGGCCCCGTCAGAGCGAGTGAGTTGTTGATGTTCACGCCAAGGAGCGCGTAGCCACCGGTGAAGTAGAGGGCATAGAGCTGTTCATCGCCGAAGATGTATCCAACGCGCCCGCGCACCATTCCAAGCCAGTTCAGATCGGTCTCGCAGCGGCCGCCCGCCGGACAGGTCTGGTTGTCGTGCGCCTCGAGAATGCTCCCGTCAACTTCCACGCCGAACAGGAAACGGTCGTGCTTGTGATTGTAGCCGAGGGTCAGACCGTTGATCCAGCCGTCGAGGTCCATGTCGCCGGACCCGAAAATATCGTCATTGTACTGCTCATCCGAACCCACATAGCCGCTGAAAAAGCCGCCAAACAATCCCTGGAAGGTTTCGGGTTCTTGTGCCTGGGACCGCTGCGCAAGCATTCCAAGCATTATCGCGGCGATCGCCAGACTGAATGCAATTCGCTTCATCTCGAAGTACTCCCCAGCGCAGAAGTCAGGTGAGTGGCCAAATTCTTGGTACGGATAAACGTATCAAGCACCAACCCTCGCGTGATTCCAATGCTTGAAGCACTCTTTGGTGTGGAATTTTCTGCAGCGTTGCGCATATGCCACAGTGCCGCCCGGTTTTCCACAGACCGGCGCCTTGAATCAACTCTCGACGATTGCGACCGCACGGGTCCAGCCTGCCGATGCCGCCTTGATCTTGACCGGCAGGCAGATCACCTCGAAGCCGGTGTCCGGCAGAACTTCGAGATTGTGCAACTTCTCGATGTGGCAATAGCCGATCTCGCGGCCGGCACGATGACCCTCCCAAATGATGCCCGGATCATGATCGGCAAGCCACTTTCGGGCGGTGTGAACGAACGGCGCGTCCCACGACCAGGCATCGGTGCCGGTCAGCCGCACGCCGCGCTCGAGCAGATAAAGCGTCGCCTCGCGCCCCATGCCGCAGCCCGCATTCACATAGTCGTCCGACCCGTGCGCCGCGCCGGCACGGGTGTTGACCACCACGATATCGAGCGGGCGGAGCTCGTGGCCGATGCGCTTGAGCTCCGCTTCGACATCGCCGGCGGTGGCCACACGGCCGTCGTCGAAATGCCGGAAATCGAATTTGACGCCGGCGCCGATGCACCATTCAAGCGGCACCTCGTCGATGGTGATGGCCCGCTTGCCGCCATCCATGGTGGAGGCAAAATGGTAAGGAGCGTCCAGATGCGTTCCGTTGTGGGTCGAGAGGGTCACCTGGTCGACCGCCCAGCCCTCGCCGTCGGGAAGATCATCCGAGGTCAGGCCGGGAAAGAACGCCGCCATCTGATCGGCCGTCTCCGCATGGGCGAAATAGGTGACCGCGGGCTGCATCGGCGGCGGGTCGGATATGACGTCGTTCTCAATCGCAATCGAAAGGTCGATGATGGTTCGGGCCATTGCGCGCCTTCATTACACTGACGGGATCGTCACATTGACTGGGTCTTGTAAAAGTCGTCGGCCCGCTCGTGTTGCAGCGCTTCGAGACTTTCCGGGTCTTCCACGAGGGTGGCGCGCAACCACTTCGCCCGCGCATCGGTGTCGATGTCCATGATGCCCGCCTCCACGCCTTTCAGCGCAGCGGCGGCAATGTCTTCGGGATCGGACTTCTCGCCGCGTATCGACTTCAGCATGTCGGTATCGATCAGGCCGGCATAAATACCGAACACCTCGATGCCTTGTGTTTTCAGTTCGTAACGCAGGCAGTGGGTGATGGACATGGCGGCCGCCTTGGTCGCGCAATAGCTGCCGAACGGCGGAAAGTTGGCAAGCGACGCGGCCGACAGCATGTTGATAATGGCGCCGCCGCCATTGCCGGCAATCACCGGCGCGAAGGCAAGCGACATGTCCGCCAGGCCGAAGACATTGACCGCCATCTCGCGCCGGAAGGCTTCACTGGAGCCGGCCTCGACCAGGCCCTTGTGCTCGAGTATGCCGGCATTGTTGAGCAACACGGTAACGTCGCCGGCGGCGGAGACGGCCGCGGATACATCGTCGCGAACGGTCACATCAAGTTTCAACGGAACAATACGCGCACCATGTGCCTCGCAAAGCGGGTCGAGACTCTCGAGCGTCAGTCCGCAGGCGTAGACCTTGGCCGCGCCCAGTCGAAGCAATTCTTCCGCATAGCACTTGCCCAGCCCCTGATTGGCGCCGGTGACCAACGCAATCGTGTTTTCGAGTTTCATGTGATCATCGCTCCCAACCACGGCGGAGCGCCTCTCCGCAACCGTCAACGCGATGGATCATCCGCGCCGTGCGGGCATTGCGCAATTGATTTTTGCGGGCAGGTGAGAAAGACGGGTTAGGCGCAGCGGGCCTTCAGGGCCCATGCTTTACCGGTCTGGTAAGACGCACTGCCGGGCATCACCTTGACCTTCTGGCCGTTGGCGCAGGCAAAGTGCCGCAATGCCGAGGTCATGACCTCGACGGATGCCTGCTTATCGCCCTGGGTGTTTCCGAGCGGCCGCTTCGGCCGGCGCGTCGAGACATCGTAGCCCGTGAAACTGGACTCGTATTTGAATGTCACCTGATAGCGCTGGCCGTTGAACTGGACCGGTTCGGTATGTTCAACACCACTCGTCGCATTCGCACCATAGACGCTGCCGGTGGTTGTCTGGCAGCCGCCGAGTGCCAGCACGGAAACGATCAAAAGACAGGCGGAGACCAGATGGTGCATGATGTTATCCATGAGCCTGCCTCTGATTAGGATGTGCCGGGAGCGCGGTCAATCTCTCATTGGCGTCGGCCACAACAAGACCACAAAAGACGACGACGGGAGGATCACGGTGCAGGTTTCGAACACAATCGTGGCGGCATTCATTGGCGATGGCCTGGACGGCAATCTCGCCGGCGTCTGTCCGTTGCACGAGTGGCTCACCGACGCCGCCATGCAGTCGGTGGCGACATTCAACGATTTGCCGGAAACCGCATTGGTGCTGTTGCGCCCGAACCGTCTCGGTATCCGCTGGTTCACGCCGACGACGGAAGTGCGCATGTGCGGGCATGCGACGCTCGCCGCGGTCTTCGTGCTGCGCCACCGCCTGGGTTGGGCCGACGAGACCTTTGTCTTTGACACGGCGTTCGGCGACGAACTCAGAGCAACGGTTGAGGGCGAGTTCATAACTCTCGATTTTCCCGCTGGAGAAATCGCACCGTCACAATCGTCCGCACCCGCCGAAGCGCTTGGCGTGGCGCCGCAGCAGACCCTGCTGGGCGAGAGCTGGGTGTGCGTTCTTGAAGACGAAGCCGCCGTCCGCGCCTTCGAGCCCGACTTCGATGCCATTTCGCGCCTCCCCGAGGACGGCGTCATCATCACCGCGCCGGGTGAGAGTTCAGACTTCGTGTCGCGCTATTTTGTTCCGCAATCGGGTATTCCTGAGGATCCGGTCACCGGTTACGCACACACCCTGCTGGTGCCCTACTGGGCAAAACGCCTGGGCAAGACCGAGTTGCACGCAAAACAGGTCTCCAGCTCCGGTGGCGAGCTTTTCTGCCGCCTGGAGGGCGAGCGGGTCTTCATGCGCGGCCGCGCCCGCCTGATGAGCGAAGGCGAACACACGCTCGCCGACGCGTCGGTGACCGCAACAATTACTTAAATTGTAGTGAAATCCGTAACGGCGTCTCAAAACCGTTTTCCTATGATTGGCGTCAGAACCGCGCGCTGGATCAATGGCGCGCGGAACGGAAACGAGACAGCAATGCATATTTTCGCTGCTCTTCTGGGAGTTCTCGGCACCCTGGCTTTCCTGCTGTACCGGTTCAGCCTCCTGAAACAGGGCGCGGATGACGTCATCGATACCGTTGAGCACATGGCGGGCGCCTGGCGCCGGCACAGGTTCCGCCGCAAGGCGGACCGCCCTCCCCTGGAGAGTGAAACCGACCCGCGCGCGGCGGCGGCTGCCTTGGCGGTGTCCATCGCCGAGAGCAGTGGCCCGCTCAGCATCAAGGCAGAATCAGTGCTTTGCCGCGAGTTTCGAAACGTCCTGGGCGCAAGCGACGGCAGTGAGCTGTTGGCATATGGCCGCTGGCTCACCAAGGATATCGTTGACCCCAATGCCGTGTCGGACCGCGTCGCAGGACTTTTGAACGAGCAGCTGTGGCAGTCCCAGAAGCAGGATCTGCTCGATATGACCGCGCGTGTCTCGAGCGGCAATCCCATCCAGGTGCAGGCCATCGGGCACCTGAAACACAAGCTTTGCCTGTAGACCCCTTCATCTTTACACGGAATCGCTTTGACTGGATTTTCACGTCTGCTGACCAGGCACGGGTCCCGCCGTGGACTTGCCGTCCACAAGGGGGCCGTAACGCAGTCAGGAGGCGTGAAAATCCGGCCTTCGGTGGGCCAAACCGGCTCGCCGGCAGCGTTGTGGCGCTTGCCAGACGCACCACATCGCGCTTCGCACCGCGCCTTGCCGGACGAACCGGTTTGGCGCCATCAAACGGTTCCGTGTAAAGATGAAGGGGTCTAGCCATTAAACCTTATTGCAACCGGCGCTGGACATAGTCGGCCAATCACTCCATATTTTGTGACAGAATCACATTCCAGCCACAAAATAATATGTGCATTGGACGATGGACCCGGAACACGCAAAACTACTTTCAAAATTCTCTCTGGACAGCAGCTTTGTGTTCGAAGGGCTGGAAGACCAGCTCCTGGAACGTCTGGCAACCGTGGCATCGGCCAAGTCGCTTCGCCCCGGCGAAATGCTGTTTCATGCCGGCGACGCTTCGAACGGCTTTTACGGTGTGCTCGACGGTTTGCTGAAGGTCGGCGTCACCGCGGAAGACGGCCATGCCAGGCTCATCGCAATTCTCGGCCCCGGCGACATTGTCGGCGAAATGGGCGTGGTGGACGGCTTGCCGCGCTCCGCCGATGTGGTCGCGCTCAGGGCCAGCGAGCTTGCCTTCGTCCGGCAAGACGACTTCGAAGCCATAGCGGAAGCCAACCCGCGTATTTACCGGCACATCCTGCAGGCCATTTCGATCCGGCTGCGGCGTGCCAACGAGGCCGGTTCGGCCCGTTCGCTGCTTCCGCTTGAAGGCCGCCTTGCACGTGCGCTTGTCGGACTTGCCGACAGGTTCGGCAACGCCTTGCCGGACGGGCGAACGCTGATCCGGTACAAGATCACCCAGAGCGATATCGGGAATATGTGCGGGGCAGCCCGTGAAAACGTCAACCGCCAGTTTGCGCAGTGGCGGCAGAACGGGCTTCTAAGCAAGATCAGCGGCTATTACTGTTTGCATGATAAGGCGGAGTTTGACCGGCTGGCTGATTTCAGTGGGCTGTGATGCCAACGAGCACGCACCGCATTTTTGAGGCGTATGCTCTATGGGATTACAGTCCGGCCATTGCGGGCGCGAACAGGATCAGGCCAAAAGGACCCGCAAACATTATGGCCGCAATGCCGACGACCACGGCGCCAACGACATTGTCCACAAAGGTCTGTTTTGTCTGTGTCATCGTTCCAATTTCTCCTTGGCTACCAAATAGTAAACAGTTGCCAACAAAAAAGTGATATACGTCACAAAATACCGGGTCTCACATAATTGTGATGGCAACAACCCGTTACCCTGGGGCCTGATATCCGGACCAACCGGAAACACCGTTCACACCCTGCAGGACAGGCCTGAACGAGCACTCACCGCACCTGTGCGGTATTCGAGGATCTGAACTTCCACAATTCGCGCATTACGGACCTTAAACGTTCGCCGATTGTGAATTCCGTCGCCATCGCCCTGGTGCTCGTCCAGTTGATGATCACCCCGGAAATCCAGATCGTGCGCAATGACGCGACCCTGGCGGGCTTCGGGCTCATCGACACCATCACCGGCATCGGCCTGCCCTATATGGCGAGCGCCTTCGGCATTTTCCTGCTGCGCCAGGCCTTCAAATCGGTGCCGAAGGAACTTGAAGACGCCGCGCGTCTTGAAGGGTGTGGGCATCTGGGGCTTCTGTGGCGGGTCTATGTGCCGCTTGGAAGGCCGGTGTACCTCGCCTATGGACTGGTCTCCGTCAGCCACCACTGGAACAATTTCCTGTGGCCGCTGGTGGTCACGAACTCTGTCGAGACCCGGCCGCTCACCGTCGGTCTCGGGGTGTTCGGTGCTCCGGAATCCGGCGTTGACTGGCCGATCATTTCAGCCGCGACGCTGCTCTCCGTGGCGCCGCTTCTGGTCGCCTTCCTCCTGTTCCAGCGCCAGTTCGTCCAGTCTTTCATGACGGCGGGCATAAAGCAGGCCCCGGCCAGGTCTGGTGTCGAAGACCGCATGACGGTCGGATGTCAAACGGCACGCTTCACTTTTCGGGCGCCCCACAGTTTTCCACGCCATCCGAGCACCAGAAAAACGGCAAATGCGACGGCCCAGAGCAATCCGAACACGGAATGCAGGGCATCGTCGACATCGTTGCAGATTTCATAATAGAGACATTGGTCCGACGTCATCATCACGAACGGCGTTCCCCCGATGATCAGGGCCACAATGCCGTAGGCGATGATGGCTGCGATGCGCCTGATCTTCGATGGATAGACATACCCCTCCTCTTCGGTCTCACGCTCCTCAAGCGCGTGGCCTTCGGCAACGGACTCGGGGTTTTTGAAGACAACGACCGACTGCACGGCCATATCGTGAACCGTCTGATGCCGCTTCGTCACCAGCATGAAGACAAGCGAATACCAGCCCAGAAGGTTCTTCACCACAAAGCGCAACACTGCGCGCAAGATGCCGAGCTTTGCCCCGGTCCGCGCGTCCTGAACCCGTAATCCGCGGAGATGATGACCGATGGACGAGCCCGTGACCGAAACCATGCCGGGCTCCAACGCGAAAATCGCCAAGGCAACCATGGCCGCCTTGTATCCGCCGTGAATGTCGAGCTGCGCAAGCGGGTTCATTGCCACCAGAATGGTCAGAACAATAACAAGCGCATCAAGCAGCACCGCCTCTACTCTTCGAATGAGCCGCGGGTATCGAAGTGCCGTCGTGTCGTCGTTCATATCATTCCGCCCCCTTCGCCGAGCCTGGGCGCCACACGGCACGATATCGTCCGCCCTCATGCAGAACGGCCATAAAATCCAATCCGTTCGTCATCGGAAAACTGAACGCCCGCTCGCTCGTAGTAGGAGAACACCGCGATCATGCGGTCACGGCTTCCCTCCACCGGTGTGACACGGTGAGCGGTGTTCTTGCCGCGAAACACGTTCAGTGAGCCCGGTGACAGCTCCAACCGCTGAACCCCACAATCTTCGCCGCAAACCAACCGTCCCACACCATCGTGGTTGGGATCGTCGTCACTTCGCAGCCCGGTGCGATACTCGAACACGCCGCCGCCGGCCGGCGCCTGCAACAGCAGGGTCGTCGTGAACTCCGATCGATCGAAATGCCAGTTGAGCGCCTCGCCCGCCCCATAGGCCATGACGTTCACCCGCGCCAACGGATCGTCCATCACGTAGAGCGCAGGTAAGCCCATGACCGCGGCCAGAAAGCCGATGAGCGGACGACATTCATATATTCGGGTGATCGGACTGCCGGTCATCTGGTCGGCGCAAATCGTACGGTTGACGGTTTCGAACTCCGTACGCACCGGATGGTTCGCCGCAACGCCGCGCAAATCCGGATCGAAGTAAATGTTATGCCGACGCCTGTGCAGGAACGAAGAACCGTCCATGACGGGACGCAGCTCCGCAGCGATGCCATCCGCGACGCCATTCCTCAGGAGACCTTCGAGATTGAACATCCCGTCCCGCGCCAGGTCCCGGCGGCATCGATCGACTGTTCCCCGACAGCTATCGCCGCCGAGATGATTCAGCGGATAGCGCTCGAAATCAATAAGGTCGTGCAACGGATCGTCATACATCCCAGGCTACTTTCGCGTCACAACCGGCGGCGTATCAATCATACGCCGAAGCGACCACGCGTCCACACAGGCATCCGCGCCATTCGCAAGCACGCTGTTCAGGGCGCCGCGGATCTTGAATGACCTGACCGGCGAAGTGGGTTCGATCTTCAAGAAGAGCGCGACGCCGAGGAGATCCGACAGCATCTCCGCCCGGACCACCGGCGACACCGGCATGCACGGCCTGATGTGGCCGAGCGTCTCGCGAATTCCCCCCGACGATGGCAGGCGTGACTTTTCCATAGGACCTCATAGTGCTCTAGTATCCATAATCGAGGAAACCGGCAGCCCCATGAAGGACGAATTCGACACGGAATCAGACGTCCAAACACTGGCCGAACTGGTGTTGCGCGAGGGACTGACGGACGCGTTTCGCGAACGGGCCAGGGAGCTCTCTGCCGAGCTTTCGCCTGAAGACATCGAACCGCTGATATCGCTGCTCCACAGCCCGCCCCCCGAACCGCCGGTCTACGATGCCGCCCAGCACGGACTGGGCGGTTGGCTCAGCGCCTGCCAGTTTGCAGTGTTCGAGTTGCTCTACAATCTGGGAGAGACGGCCCTGCCCGCCATCCGCAGAATCGCCTGGGGCGCGTATGACTGGACCCAGGGCAATGCCATCGAACTTCTCATCAGGTTTGCCGCCAACGGCATTCGGACAGATGAGATTGTTGCGGAGGTGAAAGCCAGGTTTCCCGACATCCGCTACGAGGCACAGTTGTACGCAGTAGAGCCGCTGGTTTCCCGTTTAGAGCTGGAACCGGCCCTTGCTGCCGTATTCGGCGAGCTGGCGAAGTGCTGGGCCTTCAACGAAGCCGTCCGGGAAGTCACAACGCCTCGCTGACACCTTGCTCTGCATCTCCTTTGAACCTTTCGCGCCGCCGCAGCGACTAACGGACAACAGCCGCGGCTCCAGTACGAAGAGGATATCACAATGTCAGGGCTCAATTGCTCACCGAAAGGCGCGTTCAACGCCCTCCTGCTCATCGGCGGTCTCGCGCCGGCACTGCTTGGCGCAGAGGCAGCAGTCTCGTCGGCCATGGCGCAGAAAGAGGTGTTCGAGCGCAACAAGCCCCACGTCAATGTCGGGACAATCGGCAATCAATCCCAGGCCCCATCAGGGCTCGCAACGCAACAAGAAGCGGTCCCTGAGGACACCTGCTGTGAAGTTCGGATTATCGACAACGTCCGAGATTTGAAGAAGCGGCCCGCCAGACGCATTCACCGGCAGCCGGCCAGGATCCGTCAAAGGCGCCGCTGACCCAGGCATTACCTGGTGCAGACTGCCCTGTCCAGGACCTCGCCATTCCCGGCGATCGCATGATAGATGCGCGTGACCTTCACGAACCCGGCGTTAAGCATCGCGCGCATTGCCAGTGACCGTTCGAGGCGGCCCTGACGCAGGTAATGGTTCATCTGGGCGCCGCTGATCTCCGTGTGCTGGAACTGCATCGGTATCTCCATGAGTCAAAGTGACTTTTCAATGATGTTTGCCACGCGGCAACGTTGTGGTTGATTTATTGGGCATTATGCGCAAATACAAACGAGGAAATCTTGCCGTCACATAAGCTGTATTAAATCGATGCAACTGAGCCGACTGCCCCTGAACGCGTTGCGTGCGTTCGACGCCGCCGCCCGCCACATGAGCTTCAAGCAGGCCGCCGAGGAATTGCACGTCACCCCGGCCGCGCTCAGCTATCAGATCCGCTCCCTGGAGGACCTGTTGCAGGTCAAGCTGTTCGAGCGCTCCAACCGGAAGGTCGCCTTGAGCCCCGCCGGCACGCGGCTCTTTCCTGGCGCCCGCGACGCTTTCCAGCGCCTCTCGGCGGCGGTCGAGCAGCTGGCGCCCGATCACGAAGACCATGTTCTTGTGATCAGCGCCGGCCCTGCATTCTCCGCAAAATGGCTCGCACCCCGGCTGAGCCGGTTTCTCGAGCTCCATCCCGACCTCGATCCGAGGATCTCGGCCAATCTCATCAAATCGGATTTTGCCAATGAACAGATCGATGTCGCGGTCCGTTTCGGCGGCGGAGACTACCCGGATCTCGAGGCCATCAAGCTGATGGCCGAGTCGGTGACGCCGATGTGCAGCCCCGATCTGCTGTCGGGCGAGCGCAGATTGCAGCATATTGAAGACCTCCGGAATTTTACGCTCATTCATGACGACTCGCTCAAGCCTTTTCCCAAAGCGCCCGGATGGAGCACCTGGCTCGAACGCGCCGGTGTCAGCGATATCGACGCCGAACGGGGTCTGCGGTTCAATCACGCCGATCACGCACTTGACGCGGCAATCGAAGGCGCCGGTGTCGTCATGGGCCGCACCGTTTTAGGCGCACGCGACCTGCAGCTCGGACGTCTCGTCAAACCGTTCGATCTGGAAATCCCGGTTGACTACTCCTTCTATCTCGTGGCGCCGCCGGAAAAGTGGAGCGGCAAGAATGTGTCGGCGTTCCGTGACTGGATGCTCGGGGAAATCAGCTCCAACAGAACGTGACATCCACTGCAGCCGCGAACATTCCGTTTACGCCAGCCGGGCGGCTGTGCGATGTTCGCGCCGCGGGCTGACCGCCCGTTTGGCTGGGACGCAACGCCATAGGCCTGACGAGACATGAGCACACTGACAAAGCCTGAGACCGACACCGACATCACCGCCGGCACGCCGCTGCCGCTTGAAGTCCTGCAGGACCTTGAACGCAAGGTGCTGTGGCTCGCGGCCCAGACCATTCATCACGCCAACCATGAGCGTTCGAAGACCGACGACCTGAAGATTGGCGGTCATCAGGCCTCTTCCGCCTCGCTCGTGACCATCATGACCGCGCTCTATTTTTCAGTGCTGAGGCCCGAGGACCGGGTCGCGGTGAAGCCCCATGCGAGCCCCGTGTTCCATGCCATCCAGTATCTCTTTGGCCACCAGACACTGGATAAGCTCAAGGCCTTCCGAGGGCTTGGCGGCGCCCAGTCCTATCCATCGCGCACCAAGGATTCCGACGACGTCGATTTTTCCACCGGATCGGTCGGACTTGGCGTTGCCATGACGTCTTTCGCCAGCCTCGTCCAGGATTACATCAAGGCCCGCAACTGGGCCGCAGCCCTGCCGCACGGCCGCATGATCGCGCTCGTCGGCGACGCCGAACTGGACGAAGGCAACATTTACGAAGCCCTTCTGGAGGGGTGGAAACACGGGCTGCGCAACACCTGGTGGATCGTCGACTACAACCGCCAGAGCCTCGATGCGGTGATCTCCGACCGGCTGATGCCCAAGGTCGAAGCCACGTTCGAAAACATGGGCTGGGACGTGGTGACCGTCAAACACGGCAAGAAGCTGCTGGCGGCATTCGCGGAGCCCGGCGGCGACGCGCTGCGGCAATGGATAGACGACTGTCCGAACTCACTCTATTCGGCGCTCACCTTTCAGGGCGGCAGCGCATGGCGCAATCAACTCAGGGCGGACCTTACAGATGCAAGCGACACGCTTGCACTGATCGAGCGCTACAACGACGACCAGTTGGCCGAAGTGATGACCAATCTTGGCGGCCATTGCATGGAAAGCCTGCTGGAGGCGTTCAACGGCATCACCCATGACCGTCCGGTCTGTTTCATCTGCTACACGGTCAAGGGCTTTGGGCTTCCGCTTGCCGGCCATAAAGACAATCACGCAGGCCTGATGACGCCTGACCAGATGCGCAGCTTCAAGGACCGGTGCCGCGTGCTTGACGGCGATGAGTGGAGCCGGTTCGCCGGCCTGCAGCGCCCGGCCGACGATATGGAGCGCCTGCTGGCGCAGGTGCCATTCGTGCAGAAGGGAACCCGCAGGCTGTCGGCCCCGCAGATCGAGGTCGAACCCCTTGCAACGCCCGAAATCAGGGGCCAGGCCTCCACCCAGGAAGGCTTTGGCAAGCTGATGGCTGAAATTGCCCGCGGCGAGACCGCCTTCGGCGACCGTGTTGTCACCATGTCGCCTGACGTCACCGTCTCGACCAATCTTGGTCCCTGGGTCAACCGGCGCGGTGTCTTCTCGACACAGGAAAAGGAAGACGTCTTCCAGACACGCAAGCTCATGTCGCCACAACGCTGGCATGCCGGTCCCGACGGCCAGCATATCGAACTGGGCATTGCGGAGAACAACCTGTTCATCCTGCTGGCGGCGGCGGGCCTTTCTCATGAAATCTTCGGCGAGCGCCTGCTGCCGGTCGGCACGCTTTACGATCCGTTCATTCAGCGTGGTCTCGATGCCCTCAATTATGCCTGTTATCAGGACGCACGCTTCATTCTGGTCGCCACGCCGTCGGGCATTACACTGGCGCCCGAGGGCGGCGCCCATCAATCGATAGGCACCCCGCTCATCGGCATGGCGCAGGACGGCATTGCCTCGTTTGAGCCGTCCTTCGTCGATGAACTGGCGATCATTCTCGAGTGGGCGTTCGAATATATCCAGCGCCAGCCGGCGGAGGTCGCCTCGGGCGATGAATGGCTGCACGAGCGCGATGGTGGTTCGGTTTACCTGCGTCTGTCGACCCGGAACCTCGACCAGCCGGCCCGCACCATTGCACCGGACATGCGCCGCGACATCATTGAGGGTGGCTATTGGATGCGGCCACCTGCCGAGGGCGCCAGGCTGGCAATCGTCTATACCGGCGTCATGGCGCCGGAGGCGGCAGCCGCCATGGGCCAGGTGCTGCACCATGCGCCCGGCGCAGGTCTCCTCGCGGTGACATCCGCCGACCGGCTCAATGCCGGCTGGAAGGCGGCCCAGACCGCTCAGCAGCACGGCGAGACCGAAAGCGTGTCCAGCATCGAACGGCTGCTCGCCCCCCTCGCCGGCGATGCCCAGCTGGTTACCGTAACCGATGGTCATCCAACATCGCTTTCGTGGATCGGATCGGTTTTCGGACACCGCGTCCAGGCCCTCGGTGTCGAACATTTCGGCCAGACCGGAACGCTTTCGGATCTCTATGCCCTGCACCGCATAGACGAGCGCGCCATCATCGAGGCCTGTATGGCGACCCTGCCGCGCCGGCGGTTCAGCCAAACGCCTGAATTTTAACTCTCATACGGTCAAAAAACCACTGATCCGGCCCATCGCGATCATATTCGGGGCTACCGGCCATGCTGTTGCCCAGTAAGGCGGCGGGCGCTGAAACTTTCCACGAAAAGATCACGGGGCGCGCAAAGTCCGGCCCATCGCACGCCCCGCTTGAAGGCTTTCCTAGACCCTGCGTGAGGCACGAAGACGTACCTCATTGCAAGAGCAACCCAACCCGCGCCAGGGCCCAGATGGGTCTATGCACAGGCGCCAGCAGGGAGAATATGCGGATGAAGAAACTTTTGCTCTTGTCTGCCCTTCTTGGCTTTGTCGTCGCTCTTCCGAGCCTGGTTTTCGCAGGACAGGAAGACTGCAAGGAAGGCGAGACATGGAGCGAAACCACTCAACAGTGCGAAAAGAGCGACGGTTAGACCCGTTGCTCGGTTAGCATCGCCATGTTGTTCGGCAGCGGCCACCCCTCCGGCCGCTGCCGGCGCCTTTGTCCGATCGCCTGAAAACCCTGCCTGCTGCCCCACGCAGCACCCGCGACGGGAGACGTGCCCGCCCCCGCGCGACGGATCGTCATGATGGCCCTGACATGCGTCCGCATCCGGCGTCAATTCGAGCTGCGACATGCCGAAGCATCACCCGGTCAAACTGCTTCAATATGCGACGACAATGTTCTAAGTTCCGTTTCTGCGGCAGAGCATTTCCGTATCCCGGCTGAAAATGCCGATTGCGGAGACTGACTGGCCCAAACCGCATGAAACAGGTTCTACGAATGAAATTGGTTGCGTTTGCCGTTGCGGGATTCGTTTGCCTCGCCTCCATGGCGTCCACGTCAAAAGCTGAAGTCGAGATTGCCGTCGTCGGGCCGATGAGCGGCGAGTATCAGGCGTTCGGCGAGCAGATGCGCCGCGGCGCGCAACAGGCGGTGTCGGACATCAACGCCGGCGGCGGATTGCTCGGCGACACCCTGGAACTCTTCGTCAAGGACGACGGCTGCGACCCTGCCCGCGCAGTGGCCATCGCAAATCAGCTGCCGGGAGACCGCGTCAAGTTCGTGGCCGGTCATCTGTGTTCAGCAGCCTCGATCAACGCCGCGCGCATCTATGCCGAGGAGGGGCTGGTACAGATTACACCCGCTTCGACCGACCCAACCTTGACGGAACAGGGCGCGGCCAACGTGTTTCGTCTCAGCGGCCGCGAAGACCAGCAGGGCATCCTCGCCGGCGAACTGCTGGCCCGGTATTTCGTCGATAAGAAGATTGCAATCGTCCACAACGACAGCACCCACGGCAAAGGGCTGGCGGACACCGTGGCCGCCACACTGCACGCGGCCGGCATCACGGAAGCCTGGTATGAGGTTTACGAACCCGCCAGCGCCGATTACTCCGGCCTGATGGGCCGACTGAAAGACGAAGGCATTGCCGCCTTTTATGTCGGCGGCCATCACTCCGAAGCCGCCGTCATGATCAAGCAGGCCCGCGCCATGGGATATGCGCCGCAGCTTGTGGCCGGAGACACGCTGACCGCGGAGGAGTTCTGGCAGATCTCCGACGGCGCCGGGGAAGGCGCCATCATGACGTCGCCGCCCGACCCGCGGCTCAACCCCGAGGCCGCAACGGTGGTGGCACGCTTCAGGGCGCAGAAGTTCGAGCCCGCCGGCTACACGCTCAACACCTATGCGGCCGTCCAGATATGGGTGCAGGCGGTGCGGGCGGCCCGTTCCACCGCGCCGGAAGACGTCATTAAGGCCATGCGCAGTACCCGCTTCCGCACGGTCATTGGCGAAGTCACGTTCGATACCAAGGGCGATGTCTCGACCCCGAGATACATATGGTACCGCTGGTCGAGCGGCACCTATGCCCCCCTTCAGTAATGGCCCGGCGAAGGTGCTTGACCTTGACGGGCAAGCTGGAACATGTTGCAGGTCCGATCAAATCAAGCCGACTGAGGAACCCGCGCCGTGAAGCCCTTCTTCGTTCAAATCAAGTGTGAACTCGGCAAGGCATACGAGGTTGCGACCCAGATCGCCGACGCCGAAATCGCCTCGGAGATCTATTCCACCGCAGGCGACTACGACCTGCTGGTGAAGTTCTACGCCGACGACAACACCGACATTGGCCACTTCGTAAACGAAGAGGTGCACAAGTTTTCGGGCGTGAAAGACACTTACACGATCATCACATTTCGCGCCTTTTAGGACGCTTCTGGTCAATTCGGAGCAACGCCATGACTGCGGGAAACGCGTTCTGTCTCGGCGTCTTGATGCTGGACAACCGGTTCCCGCGCCCGCCCGGCGACATCGGCAATCCGGAGACATTTCCATTTCGAGTGATCTATGACCGCGTGCCCGGCGCCCGGGTCGAAAAGGTGGTGACCGGCCATGGGCTCGCCTCCGAACTGGTCGACGACTTCATCGCCCGCGCGGTGGTGCTGGAGCGGCAGGGCTGCGACCTGATCACAACCGGTTGCGGGTTCCTGTTGCCCCATCAGGCCGAGCTCAGTGCCGCGGTCGGCGTACCGGTCGTGACGTCGGCGCTCTGCGTACTGCCCTATCTGCAGACCCTGCGGCCACCGGACCGTCCAATCGGCATATTGACCTACAATGGCCCAAAACTCCTGTCGACGCTGGGAACGGATGCGTTGCCGGGTCTCGAAATCGAAGGCATCGAAACCGGCGACGAGCTGCATGCGGTCATCGCCGAGGATCGCGCGCAACTCGACGTTGCCGTGGCATGCGACGACGTGCGGGCAGCAGCCCTGCGTCTCAAACACAAGGCGCCCGATCCCTATGCCGTGGTGCTCGAATGCACCAATCTGCCGCCTTACCGCGGAGCGGTGGAAGACGTGTTCGACTGCCCCATCTACGACATCCGCGATCTGGTTCACTGGCACGCCGGGCTGGCGCGCCCTCAATGATACTGAAACCACTGCACTGGCTTGGTGCGCATGGGACCAAGATCGTCGCCGGATCGATATTCGTCGGTCTGGTTCTGCCTGATCTGGCGGAACTGGCGCGGCCGATTTTCCCGGTTGCGGTGTTTTGCATGCTGACCATTGCGATGATCCGTGTCGACGTGGCGGCTGCCCGGGCCTATGCCGCCCGACCGGGGCTTCTGATCTCGGCAACGGTGTGGATGACGGTCGCGACGCCGCTGCTGCTCGCGGCGGGCGCGTTCTGGGCATTCGATCCCTCCCCGGCGATTGCCCTGGCGCTGGTGTTCTGGGCAACCGCGCCGGCCACGGTGTCTTCCCCCGGCTTCTCGGCGCTTCTGGGACTGAATGCAACGCTCAGCCTCGGCCTGCTGCTGCTGGCGATGATAACCGCACCCTTTGTCATACCGGCCATGACCGGATTCCTGACCGAGACGGAAATCGCGGTCACCACCGGTGGTCTCATGGTGCGTCTCGGCCTCCTGATCGGCGGTGCCGCCATCGCCGCCGCAATCGTGCGAGGCCTCCTCGGCCCGCAGCGCAGGCTGGCGGCGGATCCGGTTTTTGACGGCCTCAATGTCGTCTTCATGACCCTGTTCGCGATCGCCGCCATGGACAGCGTGACCGATACGATGATTGCGAGACCCGGGCATGTGGCGGGCCTGATCGCCCTGACCGCCGCGCTGAGCATCGGCTGCCTCGGCGCGGCCACGCTGCTGTTCTGGAAGTCCGGCCCCAATGCCGCAGCCACATTCGGGTTTTCCAACGGCAACCGCAATATGGCGCTGGTGCTCGGCGCCCTTGCCGGCAATGTGCCGGCGGACACCTGGCTGTTCTTCGCCGTCGCGCAGTTTCCGATTTATCTTCTGCCGCTGCTGCTCAAGCCGGTCTACGCCCGTCTGCTGGCACACAAACCGCCGCTTTCAACCACTTAGCGCGGCCTGCTCCTTGCGAACCTCGTCAACGATGATGGTGCGCGTGCCGTCGGCAAGATAGACCTCGACATCGTCTCCGGCAGAGGCACCGACCAGCGCGTCCCCGACCGGAGACAGGCGGCTGATGGCGCCCTGCTCAACATCCGACTCCCCGATGACAATCGTCGCCGAGACCACTTCTTCGGGGGCATCTTCATAATGGAAGACTACGGTGTCTCCGACCGCGCACAGGGGCTTGGCCGGCTCCGAAGGTTCAGGCGGTTCGCCGTCCTTGTCCTCCAGCTCCTCGGGCTCATTGCCGGCGGCAACCTCCGGGTCGGGATCGTCGCCTGGAACATCTTTCGGCGTTATCACGGTCACCTCAGCATCATCGGCGATGGATGACGGGGCAATCGGTTCCTCGTCCTCACCCAGCGTCTTGAGCCGTTCACGGCGCTGTTCAGCCTGCATCTCGATAAATTCGACCAGCTTGCGCGTTTCCCCGTTGGGGTCGCGGAACCAGTCGGTCGACCAGATACGATAGAGGATCCAGCCCTGCCCCTTCAGCACCTCTTCGCGCAGGCGATCGCGGTCGCGCGCCGACTTGGCGGAATGATACGTCGCTCCATCACATTCCACACCCAGAAGGAAGTGGTCCGGGAAATCGGGATGGCGGATGCCAAGGTCGATGAAGTAACCCGACACGCCGACCTGGGGGACGGCTTCGTAACCGTGCTTTGCAATCCGCCCGGCAACGGCAACTTCGAAGTCGCTGTCCGGCTCGCGGTCGCTGAGCCATCCAGGATCAAGCCGTGAGGTATGGGCGAATTCGAGATATCCCCGCAACGCACGCGGGCCATGTCCGGTGGTCTCGCGAATCTGAATTTCGTCGGGCGTCAGGCTTGAAAAGAGCACCACCTGCTGGCGCGCCCTCGTGAACAGCACATTCAGCCTCCGATGCCCGTGCTTCTTGCTGATCGGTCCGAAATTCTGCATGACGCGACCGTCCGCATTGGGGCCGTACACCGTCGAAATGGCAATAATGTCCCGCTCGTCGCCCTGGACGTTTTCCAGATTCTTGACGAAGAACGGATGCAGCGTGTTCTCCCATTTCTTACGATAGGCCTCAGCTTCGGGATCGCGCTGGAAGAGGCGGTCCATTTCATCGCGGATCAGGTCCCGCTGGAGCTGATTGACGGCGACGATCCCCAGCGTGCGCTCCGGCTGCGCCTTCATCTGCTGGCGCGCCCAATCCGTGATTTCCTCAACCTCCACCAGATTACGCCTGTCCGCATACTGACCGTCGACCTTGACCAGGCGCACGCCGAAGTTCTTGTCCTCCAGGCGGAATGACGGAAACACCGTCAGGCGGCTGTCGTAGAAGTGCTTGTTTGAGAATGCGATGAGGTTCTGATGCTGCGAACGGTAGTGCCAGCGCAGGGCCCGCGGCGGACGGAATACGTTCATGCCCTGATCGAGAACCGACTCCACATCCAGATCCTCGTCTTCGACATCGCCGTCCTCGTCGATAACGTCTTCGAAGCGCCGGAAGAACGACGTTGGCGGCAGCTGCATATTGTCGCCGACGATGACGCACTGTTTGGCCCTGGCAATGGCGCCGAGCGCATCCTCAAGCGGCATCTGCGAGGCTTCGTCGATCACCACCACATCGAATTCGGCCTGGCCGGGCTGGAGGAATGTCGCGACCGACAACGGAGACATCATGAAGCAGGGCTTCATCTGCTGCAGCGCGCGTGTCGACCGGCCGAACAAGTCACGCAGAGGCACGTGGCGACGCTTCTTGGAGATCTCGTGCCGGATCAAGGAGAGCTCCGAATAGGAGCTCTTCTTGCCGACACCATTGCCCTGGGCAATAGACTGGCGGCACAGATCGGCCGCAAGCTTGCGTTGCTTCAACTCGAGAACTTCCCGGTCGAGCGACTGAAACTTCTTGCGCAACTGGGAAATCGAAACGCCGCTCGTTTCGGACAGCCCGGCAGAGGTGTCATAAGCCAGCTTGGCAAGGGATCGGTAGATCATCCAGTCATGAGTGACCGCTGCGCACTCCGGTGAGACCTCCCTGGCCTCAAGCCGTGCCACAAACTCACTCAGACCGTACTCTCCGGTCCGCTTCCTGGCATGGATGTAGTCGATCCACTCGGCAAGCTCTCCCGGCATCTTGAGCGCCAGATCGAGCCTGCTGATCAGAGCATCGAGATTGCCGTTTAGCGGTCGAGGAGCGATCTCTTCTTCTGCGGCACCCTCTCCGCCGCCATAGAGCGCCGCGTGCGACAGCGACGCTTCCTCAAGCAGGCGGCCGATGTCGTCACCGTGTTCACGCATGCGCCGAAGCTCGGCGTCCCGGCACCTCTCCGCCAGGCGCGACTTCAGCTCGCGCGGGATATTCATCGCCTCCAACTGACGGAGATACCCGAGTACATCGCGCAGATCTTCAATGGCGATGCCTGCATTCTGGCTCACCGCATCGGCACTGCGCGCGGCGATGCGAACATCGTCCAGCGATTTCAAATGGGACAGAATATCCGGCAGACCGGCAAACTTCACATGGGCCGCCACACCGTTATCCGCCAGTTCGGCACAGGCCCGTTCGATACCGTCGACCTTGTGAAAGGCGGCGGCGATCTCCTCTTCGACGCTTTCAACTTCCTGCGCCAGGCTTCCGACCTCTTCGATGGCATTGTCGATGTTGAGGCTTTCCGCGGCGGAACGCGCTTCGCTCAACACATCATAGGAACCGCCGAGCAGGATCTTGCGATAGGCCGCCAGACTCGGCTCGCCCTGGGGAAACTCACGGGACACGTCACGCTGCCAGCTGACAAGATCAAGGAACCTGGCAAATTCGGTTTCTTCCCCCTTGAACCAGTTGCCACACAGCGCATTGAGGTGCGGGTTGCCTTCGAATGTCCGCCGCGCATCGAGATAGCTCTCCAGCTTTCCGAACAGGCTCGCCATATCCGCCGTGCTGACGCGCTTTTGGGTGTTGGCGATCGAGTGGAAAAACTCCTTCGCCTGTTTGACTTCGCCATCGAACCACGAAAACGATCCTGCCCTTCGCAGGGCCCGGGCATGGATATTGACATCGTAGATGTCCGGCAGCGGCCGCAGCACGAAGATCTTTTCCAGAAGGTCGCGGCTTTCACGCAGCGATTTCGCCGTTTCGACCCCTTCGGTGAGCGCAAGTTCGGCGTCGGCACCAAGCAGCTCGACATTCCGCACCACCAGGGATTCCTGTGGCAGGGCATGGGCAAGCCTGAGCGCCTTCAACGCAATGGTCAGCGCCGAATACGAACTGGACACCGGCTCACCGGCGGTGCGTTGCATGGAGTGCGCCAGGCGCACACCACGTTCCACGAGCGAGGCGACCTCGCGCAACTCGGCGCCGAAGAGCTGCGCTTCCGCGAGGTCCTCCACACCCTGGGCTTCCTGGGCAAGAAGGCCAAGCGCAGCGTCCACCGCTTCGGCAACGCGCTTCCAGCTCTTGTCCGTCGGCACGCGGCCGTGCGGCTCGAACACATGCGGAAGTTCTTCCCCGTCAGACTGCCCGATACAATCGAGCAGTTTCTCTACCGTGTTCGCAAGGCCGTCTTCCCAAATCGCCTTCGCCAGCGCTGGAAACGGCTGCGGGCGGGCATCGGGCAGGCCTGCCAAGCATCTTGCGATTTCAAACAGGATTTCGAATTCCGCAACGCGCCGACAGCCATATTCCGTGATCAGTGCGTCCCGTGCCTCGCCGAGCGCTTCAAGAGTGGCCAGCCACTGTGCGGTGCGGGTGCGAAATTCATCTTCGGCAAAGGGGCCCGAATCGCACCATTCCACCCAAGACCATGGATGTGCCTGGAGCGAGCCTTCATCGCTCTTCATGGCGGCCAGGCGGACGAACATTTCACGCACCGCGTCATTGCCCTGCGACCGGGCAAGCGGCGTCAGGTCCGCAACCCCGTCGAGCAACAGATCGCCCACCGCCTCAACGCCTTCGTCCGCCTCCATCCGGGCGCGCCGCTCGGCCCAGAGCACCTGCTGCACCGTCAGCCCGAGCTTTCCAACCTGGCTGTTCATCTGAGCCGCATAACCGTTCAGCTTGTCGCGGCAGGTCTTGAGCTCTTCAACCTGCGTGGCGAAGTTCTTCGGTTCCTCCCGCGTGTTCTGAATTTCGATACGGGTCTTGAGCGCGTTGAGCACGCTCGACTTCGGCACCTTGTTGGAATGCACCTGCAGGCAGAAGTCGGCGAGGTGGGCATGTTTCAGGCGGGCGTGCACAACGTTGAGGGCAGCCAGTTTCTCGGCCACGAACAGCACGCTCTTGCCGCGCGCCATGAGGGCGGCAATGATGTTGGTGATGGTTTGCGACTTACCGGTACCGGGCGGCCCCTGAATCACAAGGTCCTTGCCGTCGATAACATCGACCAGCGCGCTGTGCTGCGAGGCGTCCGCATCGGCGATCAGTGTCAGGTTCTTGGCATCGATCTCCGGCGAGTCGATCTCGTAGTCTTCCGCGACAAACGCCGCTTCGTCGGCATCTTCAGCTCCCAGCAGGATCTGGCGCACAAGTTTGTGCCGCTCGAGCCTGCGGGTCTCGCGCCACAGCACGGTCGACAGATCGTTGTACATGGGCAGCTTCGAGAAGCCGAAATGGCCGACGGTCACAAAGCGGCGGACACGCCAGCGCGGTTGTGACGATATATGCCGGTCGATCTTGCGGAGATAGGCTTCCGGTGTCTCGTCGTCGGCGAATGTCGGGAGCTGATAGCCAAAATCGTTGCGCAGCCGAATGGCCAGCGTCTCATTGACCTCGACATCGGCGCCGTCGCTTGTAAGGGAGTAACGGCGCCATGGGTTCGCCATGCGCCGGTCGATCTGCGCCGGCAGCAGCAAGAGCGGCGCCAGATGCTTGGCTTCCGCCGAGCCGGCTTCGTAATACTCCAAGAAACCGAATGCCACATAGAGCGTGTTGACGCCCGCCTCCTGCAGCATGGTGCGGGCCTGATCGACGATGCCTGAGAGCTTGCGGTCCATCTCGGCGGGAAACAGCAATGTCTGGATATCGGAATCCGTGTGCCGCTGCGCATGCTCGGCTTCCGTCTCCTCGGTCTGCCAGGGCAACTCATAGCCCGGCAGCAGATCATTCTGACGGGCAAACTCCTCACGCGACATGAGCCGTTCATCGGTCCACGGCGGCAGTCCAAGGGTCTGGCGCACATCGTCACGCAGGGCGCGCTCGATTTCGGCGGCCTTTCTTGAGTTCAGCTCGTCGTCTTCCAGGGCCGCCATGGCGTTGGCATAGCCTTCATGGGTCGCCCGGGCGGCCTCGAGCTCCATGAGAAACAGATCGGATCGTTCTTCCGGCGGTTCTGCTTCCGGCTCCGGCAGGGACTTGAACTGGAGCCGCCGTCCGTCGCGCAGGCGCTGAAACAGGATGTCCGGCAACTCATCGATAATGCGGACGTGAGTGCGGGCACGGTCGGAATGCTTGAACGACAGAAGGCGATTGCGGTTGCTCAGATCCAGGAGATTCTGGCGCAGTCCCTCGAGACGCTGCAGCAGGAGATCGTCGAGCTCGGCGTCGTCATTGGGTTCCATCGGTGCGTCAGCGCTCAAAGCAACCGAGCCTCAATCATGATGTCTTTCGGTCCAAGAAGAGCCAAATACAGCTCTTAACTCAGTACACACCGCCCCCGGTGTCCCATTAAAGAACATACTAGAGCATTTGGGCGGCGGCATCCAACATTCCGGAGGCACACGGAACACCCGGCCGATCTTACCGGTCAGTCCGGCGCCTTGCGTGTGGAACGCCTTCCTTTGGCGGCAGTGAGGTTCTGGATCTCGCCGCGCAATGCGGCCACTTCGGCCGTCAGCTTGTCGAGCGCCGCATCATGGGCGGCCGCGACTTCGTCGTCCTCGGAGGCTGCGTCCTGCATGGAATTGACGATGATCGCGATGAACAGGTTGAGCACCGCGAAGGTGACGATGAGGATGAACGGCACAAAAAACGCCCAGGCGTAAGGGTGCACCTCCATTACCGGGCGCACGATCCCCATGGACCAGGATTCCAGCGTCATGATCTGGAACAGGCTGTAGGCGGAGCGCCCGACGGTGCCGAACCAGGCGTCGAAATCGGCGCCGAACAGCTTGGTCGCCATGACCGAAGCGACATAGAACACCAGCAGCAGGAGGGCGCAAACCGACCCCATGCTCGGGATCGCGCTGAGCAGCGCCTCCATGACGAGCCGCATGCGCGGCACTGCCGAAATCAGGCGCAAGGCGCGTACGATCCGCAGGGCGCGCAATACCGACAGCCCCTGCCCCGATGGCACCAGCGAAACGCCGACAATGACGAAATCGAAGAGGTTCCACGGATCGCGGAAGAAATTGAGCCGGTAGACCACCAGCTTGAGCCCGATCTCGATCACGAAGATGCCGAGCGCAATCGTGTCAAGCAGCATGATGAGGTCGCCGGCCAGGGCCATGGTGGAAGGCGACGTTTCAAGGCCGAGCAACACCGCATTGGCGATGATGACGGCCATGATGAAGCGCTGGAACGCGGCCGACTCGACAAATGCACGAAGCGGACCGGGCGGCATCGCGGCCGCCGTCACTTGCTCCGTGCCCTGAGAGTGGGGTTCGTTCAACAGTTCGCCTCCGAACGCGCTAGATCACGATCGACTTAGGCTGAAACACCTAAGTCGATCGTGATCGCTTCCTACATTTTAGAGCAAGATCAGGCGTTGGCCTGGCCCTTGGCAACGATCTTTGCCCAGCTGTCGCGCAGGCCCACCGAGCGGTTGTAGACCGCAAGCGTATCGGTCGAATCCGGATCTCGGATGAAATAGCCCTGCCGCTCGAACTGAAGCGGCGCGTCGTCAGCCAGCTCCCTTAAGCTAGGTTCGAGCTTGCAGCCTTCAAGTACCTCCAGGGACTCTTTGTTGAGACCGTCGAGAAACCCGTCTCCCATGGCAGGCTCGGTCTCCGAGAACAGGTGATCGTAGAGCCGGACCTCGCCATCGATGGCATGGCTCGCGGAAACCCAGTGCAGCGTGCCCTTGACCTTGCGCCCGTCCGGCGCATCGCCGCCACGGGTCGCCGGATCATAGGTGCAGCGCAGTTCGACCACCTCGCCCGCCTCGTCCTTGATGACGTCCGTGCAGGTGATGAAATAGGCGTAACGCAGGCGCACCTCGCGGCCGGGCCCGAGGCGGAAGAACTTGCGCGGCGGGTCTTCCATGAAATCCTCGCGCTCAACATAGATCTCGCGCGAAAACGGCACCATGCGCTTTCCGGCACCCTCGTCTTCCGGGTTATTGACCGCTTCGAGCTCTTCCGTCTCGCCTTCGGGATAGTTCTCGATCACCACCTTGAGCGGCCGCAACACGCCCATTCGCCGTTCGGCCACCTTGTTCAGGTATTCCCGCGCGCAATGGTCGAGCAACTGCACTTCGATCACGTTGTCGGACTTGGTCACGCCGACGCGCTGGGCGAAATCGCGGATCGCGGGCGCCGGATAGCCGCGCCGGCGCAAGCCCCGCAGCGTCGGCATGCGTGGATCGTCCCAGCCATGCACATGGTTCTCTTCGACAAGCTGGATGAGCCGCCGCTTGGAGAGCACCGTATGCGTGAGATTGAGGCGCGAGAACTCATACTGCCGCGGCACGAAGGGCACCGGCAGGTTCTCGATCAGCCAGTCGTAGAGCGGCCGGTGATCGGCGAATTCCAGGGTGCAGAGCGAATGGGTGACCCCTTCGATCGCGTCCGACTGGCCGTGGGCGAAATCATAGGTCGGGTAGATGCACCACTGATTGCCCGTGCGCGGATGTTCCGCATGGAGAATGCGGTAGATCACCGGATCGCGCATGTTGATGTTGCCCGACGCCATGTCCACCTTGGCCCGCAGCACCCGCTCGCCTTCGGTGAACTCACCGGCCTTCATGCGGGTGAAGAGGTCGAGGTTCTCCTCAACCGTCCGGTCGCGGTAGGGCGAGTCCTTGCCCGGTTCGGTCAGAGTGCCACGGTATTCGCGGATCTCGTCCGGCGACAGATCGTCCACATAGGCCCTGCCGTTGCGGATCAGGTGCACCGCCCATTCATAGAGCGTATCGAAATGCCCCGAGGCGAAGAACAGATGCTCACCCCAGTCGAAGCCGAGCCAGCGCACGTCTTCCTGGATGCTCTCGATGAACTCGTGCTCTTCCCTGGTCGGATTCGTGTCGTCGAAGCGCAGGTGGCAGCGCCCGCCGAATTCCTCAGCCACCCCGAAATTGAGACACATGGACTTGGCATGGCCGATATGGAGATAGCCGTTCGGCTCGGGGGGAAACCGCGTGACCACGGTCTGCGTGCGGCCGGCATCCAGATCCTCGCGAATGACCTCGCGCACAAAATCCTTACTGCCTTCGTCGCCGATTTCGGCTGCGTCGCTCATGTCACCGGTTCTCCGAAAAATGGGGGTGCGCCGGGCGCACCCGGCAGGCGTCACTGTCTGGAAGAAATCGCCCGCGCCGTCAAGCGCTGCAAACCCCGCGCCCGCGAGGTATATTCAAGGTTCAAGGCACTATTGCAAAGGGCAGAGACATGACAGACGCGAAGCAATGCATCCGCCGGTCACGACGCAGATTCCTAACGCTAAGCAGTGCCGGCATGGGCGCGGTGCTCTCGTACCGGCCACAGTCGCCGGCCAGGGCCGCGGCGCTGCCGCCGATCGTCCAGCCAGAAAACCCCGGGTCAGAGGCGTTCACTGCCCGCGCATTCGAAATGCGAGACCTGGCCACGGCCGAGGGCGACCAGTCCTACGGCGCCATCATTGTGAATGCGCAGGGCCTCATTGTCGGTGAGGCGCCGAGCCGCGTCATCACCAACCAGGACCCCACCGCACACGCTGAAATGGAAGCCATCCGCGACGCCGCCCGCCGCCTCGGCACACGGAGCCTGAGCGGCCTTACTATTTACTCATCCTCGCACCCCTGCCCCATGTGCGAGGCGGCGGCCTATTGGGCGGGGATAGAGGCGATGGTCCATGGGCGCGGCGGAGATGATGGGGGTAAGCCGCGTCTGTGCGGCTAAACGTGTTAACGGCTTCAATCGCAGGCATCGGGCCGAAGCGACGGTTGACACGAACCTCCCCCAACGCCTATCCCAGAGCCACAGCCAGGGGAGTTCCGTTGCGGAACTGAGAGGCTGCAAAAGCGCCTTGCGGAGAGCAGGCGCCGGCGCGGCGACCCTTTGAACCTGATCCAGTTCGTACTGGCGAAGGGAGCGCGCCCGGATGGCCCTCTGCCGTCCCGCAAGCATCCCCCTTCCCTTTACGTGCCGGATCCCGTCGACACCGATCAGGGAGAGCGAAATGGATGCCATCACACCGAAAGTCACCACCGGACCGCTGCCGGCTTCAACCAAGATCTACGCGGCGGGTGAGCGCCACCGCGACCTGCGCGTTCCAATGCGCGAAATTGCCGTGCATCCGACCGCCGGCGAGCCGCCGGTGCGGGTCTATGACAGTTCCGGCCCCTATACCGACCCGGATGTGCCGATAGACATTGCAAGCGGGCTCAACCGGCTGCGCACGCCGTGGATCGAAGCGCGCGGCGATGTCGAGAGTTACGAGGGCCGTTCCCTCAAGCCGGAAGACAACGGGTTTGCGGCGGCCGGCCGGCTCACGCCGCAATTCCCGGCCGTAAGCCAACCGCTGCGCGCGACCGGCAACAAAGCCGTCACCCAGTTCGCCTATGCCCGCGCCGGCAACGTCACACCGGAAATGGAGTTTGTCGCCATCCGCGAGAACCTTGCGCGCGAAGAGGCGAAAGCGGCGATGGAGCGCGACGGCGAAGACTTCGGCGCCGAGATCCCCGATCACGTGACGCCCGAATTCGTCCGCGACGAGATCGCCCGCGGCCGCGCCATCATCCCCTGCAACATCAACCATCCGGAAGTCGAGCCGATGATCATCGGGCGCAATTTCCTGGTCAAGATCAACGCCAATATCGGCAATTCGGCGGTCACGTCCGCCATGGCCGACGAGGTCGACAAGATGGTCTGGGCGATCCGCTGGGGCGCCGATACGGTGATGGACCTCTCGACGGGGCGCAACATCCACAACATCCGCGAATGGATCATCCGCAATTCGCCGGTGCCGATCGGGACGGTGCCGATCTATCAGGCGCTCGAAAAGGTGCACGGCATTGCCGAGGATCTCACCTGGGAAGTGTTCCGCGACACGCTGATCGAACAGGCCGAACAGGGGGTGGACTATTTCACCATCCACGCAGGCGTCCGCCTGCATTACG
>JAJFHL010000380.1 GCA_021775615.1 Hyphomicrobiales bacterium | reverse complement strand
CCGCCAACGGCTCGGCACCCGGCGGCAACTCCGGCACCCCGCCCGGCATCGCCGGCCCGCCCAGCAGGAGCGCCGGGATCTCGATGAACCCGCTTGCATCGGCAAAGCTCGAGTGAACCACGTTGGCAGCGGGAACCAGGTTGGGCAGATAGGGCTTCAAAGCCTCCAGCACCGGCGCATTGCGGCTCGGCAGGACGCCGGCAAGCGCCGGCCCGGCGTCGGAGAGCTGCAGCACGTTGCCCTCAAGCCGCGTCCAGTGTGGCAGGCACAGGGGCTCGACGATGGTGACGGCGGCCTGGTTGCCGCCGACCCGCAGGTACCACGCCATTTCAACCGCGCCGAATGTGCGGCCCGGCGCCAGCACCACAATCTGCCCGTCCTTGAGATGCCCCGCCAGCACCATGGAATAGGTGCGTTGCTTCAGAACCGGGCCGGTCACGAAGATGACGTCGGCCTCGGCCACGGCCGCGTCGAGTTCCGACGTCAGTTTGATCGACGGCACCGCCTCCTGATCGATCTGGTAGGTGCCGACCGGGCCGGCGCCACGAACCGTGATCGCTCCGGCTGCACTCAATGGCTGAAGCTCCGCGCCGTAGGCGGAGAACAAGGTCACGCTGGCGCCCGCCGACAGGCACTGGCAGGCCAGCGCACGGGCATCCGGCCCGCCGCCCAGAACGGTGACATTCTCCACCGCGGGCACGCGCGTTGTCAGCTCCGCGCCCGGTTTGGACAGGGCTTGAGTAAACCTGTGGAAGTCAGCGGTGCTCATCTGGCGCGCGACCCTTCAACATCGGTTCGGGACCATCGCGGCGGCACCCGTGAGGGCGAAGCCGCGCCGGGAGACTTGGCCCAGCGGTTATTCCCCGCCGCCGCCGAGGCTGCCGAGCATGTCGTTCACTTCGTCATGGGGACGCGGGATGACGTGGACAGCAACAACTTCGCCGACCTTGTTGGCGGCAACCGCTCCGGCATCGGTGGACGCCTTGACCGCACCGACCTCGCCGCGAATGATCACCGACACAAGACCGCCGCCCGCCTTGGTGTGGCTGACAATGGTGACGTTTGCCGCCTTGACCATCGCATCGGCCGCCTCGACCGAGGCGACGATGCCGCGGGTTTCGATCATGCCGAGTGCATACTGACTGTGATCTGGTTTCTGCGCCATGTGGGTTGTCCTCTTTCTTCAAGCTTTCTTGGCCGAATAGACGGAAGATCCGCCTTGTGTGATTTCATCGATAATGGCGACGACGGTTGCGTCGGTCGGCACGCCGCTGGTCTCACCCGGCAGCCGTGCCGCAGAGCCCGTGGCCACCAGCACCGTGTCGCCGACGCCGGCGCTGCAGACATCAAGCGCCACCACGGAACTTTCCTGAACCGTGCCGCCTGCATCCACAATGTCGACCACCAGCCACTTCTGGCCGGCCAGCTGGCTGTCCTTGATGGTTCCCGAAGCGGTGCCTGTGACGCGGGCGATCTTCATCAGAAGTTCGTCAGATAGCGTTCGAGTTCGACCGCGGTCACCTGATCCGCCATGAAGCCGAGTTCGCGTTCCGCCTGGCCGATGAGAATGTCGAGACGGTCCTGACCAAAGACCCCTTTCATGAAGTCCGAATTCTTGGCCAGTTCCACCGCGGTACCGAGATCGGCGGGCAGCGGATCGGCATCTTCGGTTTCGTAGCCGTTGCCGTTGATCGGCGGCGGCGGCTCGAGCCCCTGATCGATCCCGTCGAGGCCGGCCGCGATCTGGCAGGCCAGAAGATAATAGGGGTTGCAGTCGGCCGAACCATCGCGGATCTCGACCCGGGTGGCATGGTCAGACCCCTCGATGACCCTGATCCCTACGGTCCGGTTGTCGTAGTCCCATGAATTGTTGATCGGGCAGAATGTATAGGGCTGACGGCGGCGATAGGCGTTCGGCGTGGTCGACGCGGCAAGCGCCATTTCGCACATGCGCTGCTGCATGCCGGCCAGATAGTTCATGCCGATGGCGGAAAGCTTGCCGCCGTCGGAGAAAATGTTCTTGCCGTCTTTCATGATCGAATGGTGGGCGTGGAAGCCGTTGCCGGACAGTTCGGCAAAGGGCTTCGACATGAACGTCGCGATATAGCCGTTGGCCAGCGCCAGTTCCTTGATCAGGCCGCGGAAGGCGATCACCCGGTCAGCGGAGGTCAGCGCTTCGCCGTAGCGGATGTTCACTTCGACCTGGCCTGGCGCATATTCCGGATTCGACTGCTCGATCGGGATGCCGACATCGTTGAGATGTCTCCGGATCGGGCCGATCACGTGTTCCAGTTCGGCGGCGCGGGCGAGGCTGTACACCTGGATGCCCGAGTCCCGTGGACGCAGGGTTTCCGGGTCGAGCAGGTAGAACTCGAGCTCGGTCCCGATGTTGATTTCGTAGCCCTTCTCCGTCGCCCGCTCCAGCACATCGATCAGCGCGCCGCGCGGGTCGATCGGCACCGGTTTGTGGTCCATGCCCTCGGCACGGCCAAAACAGATAGCGACCCCCTCTTCCCACGGCAAAGGGTATATCTGCCCATTGGGAAACATGTGCATGTCGGGATAACCATTGTCGAAATTGACGTAGGGCGTGTCCCAGACATCGCTGGTCATATCCAGCGCGAACAGCGCGATCGACAGGGCGTTGCCGTCCTTGCAGATTGTCGGCCAGTGGCTCGCGGGTATTCGTTTTCCCCTCATAATCCCGTTGATGTCACCGACACCGAGCACTACCGTATGAATGCCCTCGGGAAGTACGGCGCTGATTTTCCGCGCGCTCATAGGCCGCCTCCTTCTCCCTCCGTTGACGATCTTCTTGCCGTCCGATATAGCATTG
>JAJFHL010000379.1 GCA_021775615.1 Hyphomicrobiales bacterium | reverse complement strand
AAATCGGTTCGCTCGGCAAGGCGCGGTGCGCAGTTCGATGCGGTGTATCGGGCAAGCGCCGCAACGCTGACGACGGGCCGATTTGGCCCACCGAAGGCTCAGGTTTTCACGCCCACTGACCGCGTTACGGCCCACTTGTGGACAGCCAGACCACGGCGTGAGCCGTGTCTTGTCAGCAGACGTGAAAACCCGGTCAAGTGATTCCGTAAGAAGAAGAAAGGGTCTAGCGGCCACAATCGCGGCGATCGGCCAGCGAACAGCCGGCCCGGCGGCGAAAAAGTGGCCGCGGCAAGGTTACCGCGGCCACTGTGTTTGCATTTCCGACTCAGTCGGCTCGCAGCAAGAAAGCTACTCAGCCGGCGCCTCGGCGCCTTCCGCGGCCTCATCGCTGGCAGGCTCCGGCAGGCTCTCGACGTCCTGCTCGTTTTCCAGCTCCGCCTGTTTGGCACGCTCTTCGAGGATCAGCTTGTCGCGTTTGTCGGCAACCTGCTGATTCCGCATGATCGCCCCGCCGGTGCCGGCCGGGATAAGCCGCCCGACGATGACGTTTTCTTTCAAGCCCTCGAGCGTGTCGACCTTTCCGATCACCGATGCTTCGGTCAGAACCCGTGTGGTTTCCTGGAACGAAGCCGCTGAAATGAAGCTGCGGGTCTGCAGTGATGCCTTGGTAATGCCGAGCAGAACCGGTTTGCCGGAAGCCGGCTCCTTGCCCTGGGTTTCGGCTTCCGCGTTGACATCGTGAAACTCGAGGCGATCGACCTGTTCACCTGTGAGCAGGCTGGTTTCGCCCGGGTTGTCGACTTCGATTTTCTGCAGCATCTGCCGGACGATCACCTCAATGTGCTTGTCATTGATGGCAACGCCCTGCAGCCGGTAGACCTCCTGCACCTCGTTCACCAGGTAGGAGGCGAGTTCCTCGACCCCCTTGATGGCAAGAATGTCATGCGGTGCGGGGTGGCCGTCGAGCAGGTACTCGCCCTTCTCGATATAGTCCCCCTCCTGCACGGTCAGGTGCTTGCCCTTGACGATCAGGTACTCGACCGGATCGATCGACTCGTCGTCCGGCACGATGCGGATCCGGCGCTTGTTCTTGTAGTCACGGGCAAACTCAACCTTGCCGTCGATCTCGGCGATAATCGCGTGGTCTTTCGGCTTGCGGGCCTCGAACAGTTCCGCCACCCGCGGCAGGCCGCCGGTGATGTCACGGTTCTTGGCGCTTTCCGTCGGCATGCGTGCGACCACGTCGCCGGCCTTCGCAACCGAACCCACCTCAACCGACAGGATCGCATCGACCGAAAGCAGATACCGCGCATCGCCGCCGCGAGCGAGCTTGGAGATCTCGCCATTCTTGTCCTTGATGACGATCGCCGGCTTCAGGTCGGCGCCACGCGGACTTGCACGCCAGTCGGTGACCACCCGGTTGGTGATACCCGTCACCTCGTCGGCCACTTCGTTGACCGAAACGCCCTCGATGACATCTTCGAACTCGATCGAACCGTCGACTTCGGTGATGATCGGACGGGTGAACGGATCCCATTCCGCCAGCCGCTGACTGCGCTTGATCTGGTCGCCATCGTCGACATGGATGAGCGAGCCGTACGGCACCTTGTGGACCGCACGCTCATTGCCGTCGTCATCCAGCACCGCGATGGACATGTTGCGGCCCATGGCGACCAGCTGCTTGTCGCGCCTGCGGATCATGTTCCGGTTGCGCATCTCGACCTTGCCTTCGTGATTGCTCTCGATGGTCGATTCCTGCATCACCTGCGCCGCGCCGCCAATGTGGAACGTGCGCATGGTCAGCTGCGTACCCGGCTCACCGATCGACTGGGCAGCGATAACACCGACAGCTTCACCCATGTTCACAGGCGTTCCACGGGCAAGATCGCGGCCGTAGCAATTGGCGCACACGCCATGCCGGGACTCGCAGGTCAGCACCGAGCGGATCTGCAGCTCATGAATGTTCGCCGCCTCGATCAGCTCGGCACGCTCCTCGGTGATTTCCGAGTTGCGCGGCACGATCATTTCTCCGGTGCGCGGATCGACGATGTCGTCGGCCGCGGTGCGCCCCAGAATACGCTGGCCAAGCGAAACCACGATCTCGCCGGCATCGATCACCGCGGTAACGCGTATGCTCTTTTCCGAACCGCAGTCCTCTTCCAGGATGATGCTGTCCTGCGCCACATCGACGAGCCGTCGGGTCAGATAGCCCGAGTTCGCCGTCTTGAGCGCCGTATCGGCAAGGCCCTTTCGCGCGCCGTGTGTCGAGTTGAAGTACTCAAGCACCGACAGGCCTTCCTTGAAGTTCGAAATGATCGGCGTTTCGATGATTTCGCCGGACGGCTTGGCCATCAGGCCACGCATGCCCGCCAGCTGTTTCATCTGCGCCGCCGAACCACGGGCGCCCGAGTGGGCCATCATGTAGATCGAGTTGATCGGAGCTTCCCGGTCGGTCTTCTTGTCGATTACGACCGCCGAGATGTGATCCATCATTTCGTCGGCAACCCGGTCCGTACACTTGGCCCAGGCATCGACCACCTTGTTGTACTTCTCGATCTGGGTGATCAGGCCGTCGACATACTGAAGCTCGTATTCCTTGACCAGGTCCTGGGTCTGCTCGACCAGCTTCTCCTTGGCATGCGGAATGACCATATCGTCCTTGCCGAACGAGATGCCCGCCTTGCAGGCCTGCCCAAAGCCGAGGGCCATCACCTGGTCACAGAAGATCACGGTCTCCTTTTGACCGCAGTGCCGGTAGACGTCGTCGATCAGGCGCGAGATTTCACGCTTGGTCAGCAGCCTGTTGCACAGGTCGTAGGTGATGTTCTCGCGTCGCGGCAGGATCTCACCGATCATCATGCGGCCCGGCGTGGTGTCATAGATCTGCGACACCTCGTTGCCCTCCACATCCTTCGAGACATAACGCGCCTTGATCCTGGAATGCAGGGTGATCACCTTGTTCTCAAGCGCGTACTGGATCTCCGACATGTTGGCGAAAATCATGCCCTCGCCCGGCTCGTTCTGCCGCGACAGGGTCAGGTAGTACAGGCCGAGAACGATGTCCTGGCTCGGCACGATAATCGGCGTGCCGTTGGCCGGGTGCAGGATGTTGTTGGTCGACATCATGAGAACGCGCGCTTCCAGCTGCGCCTCAAGCGACAGCGGCACGTGCACCGCCATCTGGTCACCGTCAAAGTCGGCATTGAAGGCGGCGCAAACCAGTGGATGCAGCTGGATCGCCTTGCCCTCGATCAGGGTCGGCTCGAACGCCTGGATGCCCAGGCGGTGCAGTGTCGGCGCCCGGTTCAGCAGAATGGGATGTTCGCGAATGACTTCGTCGAGAATGTCCCAGACTTCGGGTTTTTCCTTCTCGACCAGCTTCTTCGCCTGCTTCACCGTCGAAGCCAGCCCCTTCGCGTCAAGCCGCGAATAAATGAACGGCTTGAAGAGTTCGAGCGCCATCTTCTTCGGCAGGCCGCACTGGTGCAGCTTGAGCTCGGGGCCCACCACGATCACCGACCGTCCCGAATAGTCGACACGCTTTCCAAGCAGGTTTTGCCGGAACCGGCCCTGCTTGCCCTTGAGCATATCGGACAAAGATTTGAGCGGGCGCTTGTTGGCGCCGGTGATGACACGGCCGCGCCGGCCGTTATCGAACAACGCATCGACCGATTCCTGCAGCATCCGCTTTTCGTTGCGGATGATGATATCGGGCGCGCGCAGCTCAATCAGGCGCTTCAGCCGGTTGTTCCGGTTGATCACCCGGCGATAGAGATCATTCAGGTCGGAGGTGGCAAAGCGGCCGCCATCAAGCGGCACGAGCGGGCGCAGCTCCGGCGGGATCACCGGCACCACCGTCATGATCATCCATTCGGGACGGTTCGAAGACGAGATGAACGCCTCGACCACCTTGAGCCGCTTCGACAGCTTCTTCGGCTTCAGTTCGGACTTCGATTCCCTGATCTCGACGCGCAGGTCGTCGCGCAGTTTCTCAAGGTCGAGATCCTTCAGCAGGTCACGGATGGCCTCCGCGCCGATGCCGGCGGTGAAGCTGTCCTCGCCATATTGTTCCTGCGCCTCGAGGTGCTCCTCCTCGGACAGAAGCTGCATGTGCCCAAGCGCTGTCAGTCCCGGCTCGGTAACGATGTAGCTTTCAAAATAGAGCACCCGCTCAAGATCCTTGAGCGTCATATCGAGAAGCAGCCCGATGCGGCTCGGCAGCGACTTCATGAACCAGATATGCGCGACCGGCGCCGCCAGCTCGATGTGTCCCATGCGCTCGCGCCGGACCTTTGAAAGCGTGACTTCGACGCCGCACTTTTCGCAGATGACGCCCTTGTACTTCATCCGCTTGTACTTGCCGCACAGGCACTCGTAGTCCTTGATCGGCCCGAAAATACGAGCGCAGAACAGGCCGTCGCGTTCCGGCTTGAACGTCCGGTAATTGATGGTTTCCGGCTTTTTGATTTCGCCGAACGACCAGGAACTGATTTTTTCGGGGCTGGCGATAGAGATCCTTATCCGGTCAAAAGTCTGCGGCTGCCCGGTGGGACCAAATACGTTCATGACCTCTTGGTTCATCAGCTGCTCTCCTTAAGGCTTGAGCGCCTTGTGCGCCCTTGTGGCATCCCGCGATGCCCGCCTTGCCTTTGCTTCGCTATGTGAGGCCGTGAGCGCTCTCGCGCTCACGGTAGTCTTGTTTCGCTCTAACCCTGCTGCGGCGGCTGCGCCTGCACCAGCTCGACATTGAGGCCGAGTGACCGCATTTCCTTGACGAGCACGTTAAACGATTCCGGTATGCCGGCTTCGAACGTGTCGTCGCCGCGGACAATGGCTTCATAGACCTTGGTGCGCCCGGCCACATCGTCGGACTTGACGGTCAGCATTTCCTGAAGCGTGTAGGCCGCGCCATAGGCTTCCAGCGCCCACACCTCCATTTCGCCGAACCGCTGGCCGCCGAATTGCGCCTTGCCGCCCAGCGGCTGCTGGGTCACCAGGCTGTAGGGGCCGATGGAGCGGGCATGGATCTTGTCGTCGACCAGGTGATGCAGCTTCAAGATATAGATGAAGCCGACCGTCACCGGACGGTCGAACTGCTCGCCCGAGCGGCCGTCATGGAGGACCACCTGACCCGACACATCGAGCCCCGCGGCATCCAGCATTTCCACGATGTCGGGCTCGCGAGCGCCGTCGAACACCGGCGTTGCGATCGGCACGCCGTTCTGCAGGTTGCTCGACAGCTCGGCGACCTGATCATCATCCAGATCGGCGATCTCCTTGTCCGAACCGTAGATCTGCTTGAGCTTGTCGCGCAGCGGCTTGATCTTGCCGTTTTCCATGTAGGTCTCGACCGCCTCGCGGATCTGGACACCGAGCCCGTGACACGCCCATCCAAGGTGTGTCTCGAGAATCTGACCGACATTCATCCGGCTCGGCACGCCCAGCGGGTTCAACACCACGTCGACCGGCGTTCCGTCTTCCAGATACGGCATGTCCTCGACCGGAATGATCTTGGAGATCACGCCCTTGTTGCCGTGACGCCCGGCCATCTTATCGCCCGGCTGGATCTTGCGCTTCACGGCAACGAAGACCTTGACCATCTTCATCACCCCGGGCGGCAGTTCGTCACCACGCTGCAGCTTGTCCACCTTGTCGACGAACCGCTGTTCGAGCCTCGACTTGGCTTCGTCATACTGCGCCCGCATGGCTTCAAGCTCGCCGATCGCCTTCTCAACCTTGAGGGCGATCTGCCACCACTGGCTGCGCGGAACTTCTTCCAGCACGGCTTGTGTGATCTTACCGTCAAGCTCGACGCCCTTCGGTCCACCGACGGCCAGCTTGCCGAGCAGGAAGTCCGCCAGACGGCCATAGGCGTTACGGTCGAGAATCGCGAGTTCGTCGTCGCGGTCCTTGGCGAGACGCTCGATTTCCTCGCGTTCGATGGCAAGGGCACGCTCGTCCTTGTCGATGCCATGGCGGTTGAACACACGCACTTCGACGACCGTGCCGGCAACACCGGGCGGCAGCCTGAGTGACGTGTCGCGAACGTCGGAGGCCTTTTCACCGAAGATGGCGCGCAGGAGCTTTTCTTCCGGCGTCATCGGGCTCTCGCCCTTCGGCGTGATCTTGCCAACCAGAATATCGCTCGGCTTCACTTCGGCCCCGATATAGACGATGCCCGCCTCATCGAGGTTCTTGAGCGCCTCTTCACCCACATTCGGAATGTCGCGGGTGATTTCCTCCGGTCCCAGCTTGGTGTCCCGCGCCATCACTTCGAATTCCTCGATATGGATCGAGGTGAAGACGTCGTCACGCACCATGCGTTCGGAAATCAGGATCGAATCTTCGAAGTTGTATCCGTTCCACGGCATGAACGCGACCAGCACGTTGCGGCCAAGCGCCAGATCGCCGAGGTCGGTCGACGGGCCATCGGCAATGATATCGCCAGCCTGGACCCTATCACTGATCCGAACCAGCGGACGCTGGTTGATGCAGGTGTTCTGGTTCGAACGCTGGAACTTCTGCAGGTTGTAGATGTCGACGCCCGACTTGGAGGGATCGGTTTCCTCGGTTGCCCGGATGACGATGCGGTTGGAATCAACCTGGTCGATCACACCGGCGCGCCGGGCCGCGATCGCGGCGCCGGAGTCGCGCGCCACCACAGCCTCCATTCCGGTGCCCACCAGCGGCGCTTCGGAGCGCACAAGCGGCACCGCCTGGCGCTGCATGTTGGAACCCATCAGCGCCCGGTTGGCATCATCGTTCTCAAGGAACGGGATCAGCGCCGCGGCCACCGAAACCAGCTGTTTCGGCGAAACGTCGACATAGTCCACCTTGTCGGCGGCCACCATCAGGACGTCGCCGGCGTGACGGCACACGATCAGTTCTTCCTCGAACTCGCCTTTTGCGCTGATCGCCGCGTTGGCCTGGGCGATATGGTGCTTCGCCTCTTCGATCGCCGACAGGTACACAACTTCCGAAGACACCTTGCCGTTGACCACTTTGCGGTAGGGGCTTTCGATGAAGCCGTACTTGTTCACCCGCGCAAAGGTCGCCAGCGAGTTGATCAGCCCGATGTTCGGGCCTTCCGGCGTTTCGATCGGGCAGATCCGGCCATAGTGGGTCGGATGCACGTCGCGCACTTCAAACCCTGCGCGCTCGCGCGTCAGACCGCCGGGCCCAAGCGCCGACAGGCGCCGCTTGTGGGTGATCTCGGACAGCGGGTTGGTCTGATCCATGAACTGGCTGAGCTGCGACGAGCCGAAGAACTCGCGCACCGCCGCGGCCGCCGGCTTGGCATTGATCAGGTCATGCGGCATGACCGTGTCGATATCGACCGAACTCATCCGCTCCTTGATCGCACGTTCCATGCGAAGCAGGCCGATGCGGTACTGATTTTCCATCAGTTCGCCGACCGAACGCACGCGCCGGTTGCCAAGGTGATCGATGTCATCGATCTCGCCGCGGCCGTCGCGCAGGCCAACCAGTGTCCTGACAACGGCGAGAATGTCGTCCTTGCGCAGCGACCGGACCGTGTCTTCGCATTCAAGCTCAAGGCGCATGTTCATCTTGACCCGGCCGACCGATGAGAGGTCGTAGCGCTCGGTGTCGAAGAACAGACCGTTGAACAGGGTTTCCGCCGTCTCGCGGGTCGGCGGCTCGCCTGGACGCATGACACGATAGATATCGAGCAGCGCCTGCTCGTAGCTGTCGCATTTGTCGACGAACAGCGTGTTGCGGATATAGCCGCCGATATTGACGTGGTCGATATCGAGGACTTCCAGAACCTTGTAGCCCGCTTCCTTCAGCTCCAGAAGCATCGCCTCGGTGATCTCGTCACCAGCCTCGGCATAAATCTCGCCGGTTTCCGGATTGGCCAGGTCTTCCGAGATGTACTGACCTTCAAGATCGGCATCTTGAACCAGAAGCTCCTTGAGGCCTTCTTCCGCCAGCTTGCGCGCCAGCCGGGGCGTTATCTTCTTGCCCGTTTCAACCGCCACATCGCCGGTCTTGGCATTGATCAGGTCGGTCATCGGCTTGGCGCCGCGGTAACGCTCCGGCACGAAGTCGGTCTTCCAGCCTTCCTTGCTCAGCTTGTAGCGGACCCGGTTATAGAAGAAGTTCAGGATCTCTTCGCCGTCCATGCCAAGCCCGTGCAGCAGTGTCGTAACCGGCAGCTTGCGGCGGCGGTCGATGCGCACATGCACGATGTCCTTGGCATCGAACTCGAAATCGAGCCAGGAGCCGCGATACGGAATGATGCGCGCGGCGAACAGAAGCTTGCCGCTGGAATGGGTCTTGCCCTTGTCGTGATCGAAGAACACGCCCGGCGAGCGGTGCATCTGCGAAACGATCACACGCTCGGTTCCGTTGATGACGAATGTGCCGTTCTCGGTCATCAGCGGCATGTCGCCCATATAGACGTCCTGCTCCTTGATGTCCTTGACGGAGCGTGCGCCGGTTTCCTCGTCGATCTCGAACACGATCAGCCGCAGGGTGACCTTGAGCGGCGCCGCGTAGGTCATGCCGCGCTGCTGGCACTCCTCGACGTCATATTTCGGCGCTTCGAACTCGTAGCGCACGAACTCCAGGGACGACTGGCCGGCGAAATCGTCAATCGGAAACACCGATTTGAACACCGCCTGCAGGCCCGCGTCCTCGCGTCCGCCTTCCGGCTCTTTCATTTGCAGGAACTGGTCGTAAGAATATTTCTGAACCTCGATGAGATTCGGCATCTCCGCCACTTCGGCGATCGAGCCGAAATACTTGCGAACCCGCTTACGTCCAGTGAATGATTGAGACATCTCCGCTCCTTGCAGATTGTATTAGTCGGCTACCAAAGCGCCTCGGCACAAAGCTCTGTGGAAACCGGCCGTGTCAGGTACTGTTCGCACACGCAAGCGCACGGTCGCCGGGGACACCTGTCGCCAGCGACCGCGCACCGCGTGAACGGCACATAATGTGTTTACTTGAGCTCGACAGTCGCACCTGCGCCTTCGAGCTTTTCTTTGATTTCGTTGGCCTCATCCTTGGAGGCATCTTCCTTCACTTCTTTCGGCGCACCTTCAACCAGGTCCTTCGCCTCTTTGAGGCCAAGGCCGGTGATGGCCCGCACTTCCTTGATCACGTTGATCTTCTTGGCGGCATCAAAGCCCGCCAGCATCACTGTGAAGGTGTCTTTTTCTTCCACCGCGGCGGCATCGCCGGCCGGAGCAGCAGCCGCAACAGCGACCGGCGCTGCAGCGGAAACACCCCACTTCTCTTCCAGCAGCGTCGAAAGTTCCGCTGCTTCGATCACAGTCAGGTTGGACAATTCGTCCGCAATTTTTTCCAGATCAGCCATTTCACATAACTCTCTTTAGTCAATCGGTTTGAACCGTTAGGTTTCGTTGGACGGCGTTACGCCGCATCACTCTTGGTGGCATAGGCGTTCATGACCCGGGCCAATTGGCCGGCAGGCGCCTGCAACACACCGGCAATCCGCGTTGCCGGGGTCTGGATCATGCCCACGAGCTTGGCCCGCAGTTCATCCAGAGACGGCAACTCAGCCAGTGCCTTGACGCCCGAAGGATCAAGAACCGTTGCGCCCATCGCGCCGCCGAGAATGATCAGTTTCTCATTCTCCTTGGCGAATGCGGCAGCAACCCTCGGTGCAGCCACGGGATCGTCCGAATAGGCGATCGCCGTCGGACCCGAAAACAGGTCCTTGATTTCAGCTGCGTCCGTGCCTTCAAGAGCAAGCTTGACGAGGCGGTTTTTGACCACCTTGAAGTCAGCGCCCGCCTCGGCCATGCGAACACGCAGATCTGTCATCTGCGCCACCGTCATGCCCGAATAGTGGGTTACAACGACTACATTGGTGTTCGAAAACACCTCGTTGAGCCTTGTAACGACCGCTTCTTTTTGGGTCCTATCCACTTGCTCTCTCCATCAATACCGATCCGCACAATACGAAACGGCGTTGACCAAAGCCGCAAAACCACTCACCCGATAAAGGCAGATGAGATGCCGGTTCGCGGCGCTCAAATGCCTGTCCCCGCCCGGGACAATCACTTCCATCCAGGGCGGACTACGAGGTCCAAACCGATTGCCGGAACGGCGCATCATGCGCGCCTCCCGCAATCCATCTGCGTCCCCATCTCATGCTGGCCATTCGTTTAAGCCGCCTTTAGAGGGCGGCACCCGCAATCTCGGACAGGTCTCCCCTGCGCCCGAAGGCCCAGGGGCACACCGCCGGTTCACTTACCGGCGGCAACTCTTCGTTCCCGTCAAGCGCCGGACACGCTTGCGAGCTCGATCTTCACGCCCGGCCCCATCGTGGAGCTGAGCGAAACTTTCTTGATGTAGGTGCCCTTGGCACCGCTCGGCCTGGCCTTTTGCACCGCATCGATCAGCGCCTTCACGTTGCCGACAATCTGATCTTCGGAGAAGCTTGCCTTGCCGACCCCGGCATGAATGATGCCGGCTTTCTCGACACGGAACTCGACCGCACCACCCTTGGCTGCTTCGACCGCTTCCTTGATGTCCTGGGTCACCGTTCCCACCTTGGGGTTCGGCATCAGGCCACGCGGTCCGAGCACCTTGCCGAGACGCCCGACCAGGGGCATCATGTCCGGCGTGGCAATGCATCGGTCAAACTCGATGGCACCCTTCTGGATCTTCTCCACCAGGTCTTCCGCACCAACGACTTCGGCACCGGCCGCCTTGGCCTCATCGGCCTTCTCGTCCTTGGCGAACACGGCAACCCGGACCGATTTGCCCGATCCGTTGGGAAGCTGGCACACGCCGCGCACCATCTGGTCCGCATGGCGCGGGTCGACACCAAGGTTCATCGCGATTTCGACGCTCTCATCGAACTTCGCGGTGGCGCGCTCCTTGACGAGCTTGACCGCCTCTTCGACCGCATAGGCCAGGTTCCGGTCAACGCCCTCGCGCGCTTTTGCGGTCCTCTTTCCAGTCTTTGCCATGTCCCTACTCCACCACTTCCAGGCCCATGGACCGCGCCGAACCGGCGATGATCTTGGCTGCCGCGTCGATGTCGTTGGCGTTGAGATCGACCATCTTGGACTCTGCGATTTCACGCACCTGCTTCATGGTGACGCGTCCGGCCACTTCGCGGCCGGGCTCGCCAGAACCCTTCTCGAGCTTCGCCGCCTTGCGCAGGAAATAGGACGCGGGCGGCGTCTTGGTCTTGAACGTGAAGGACTTGTCGGCATAGATCGTGATGACCGTCGGCAGCGGCGCGCCCTGCTCCATGTCCTGGGTCGCCGCGTTGAACGCCTTGGTAAATTCGACAATGTTCAGTCCGCGTTGACCAAGCGCCGGTCCGATGGGCGGTGACGGCGTCGCCTGGCCCGCCGGCACCTGCAATTTCAGATAGCCGCTAATTTTCTTAGCCATTTAGGTACTCCCTTGTCGGCCCGCTTCATGGGCCCTGCTTGGGTTTGGTGGTCCGGCCCACACCGCTGCATGGCATGTCAGCGGGGATACCTTCCACCGGTCATGACCGAGGCTTTGCCAGCTCACCTAGAGCTTTTCAACCTGGCCATATTCCAGCTCGACCGGGGTCGCCCGGCCGAAAATCGAAACTGCAACCTTGAGCCGCGCCCGCTCTTCGTCCACTTCTTCGACGAGACCGTTGAACGACGCGAACGGCCCGTCCGCAACACGCACCTGTTCGCCGACATCGAAAGTGACAGACGGTTTCGGACGTTCGATCCCTTCCTGCACCTGTTGCAGAATCTGCTCGGCTTCCTTGTCGGTGATCGGCACCGGCTTGCTTTCGGTTCCGAGAAAGCCCGTCACCTTCGGCGTGTTCTTGATCAGGTGATAGGCCTGATCCGTCATGTTCATCTTCACCAGAACGTATCCGGGGAAGAACTTGCGCTCGGACTTGACCTTGCGGCCGCGGCGCATTTCAACCACTTCTTCGGTCGGCACCAGGATTTCATCGAACAGGTCGTCCAGCCCCTGGGCCGCGACCTGCTCCCGGATCGATTCCGCCACCCGTTTCTCGAAATTCGAGTAGGCGTGCACGATGTACCATTTCATCGTCATCAGACGCGATCCATTGTTAGCCGCCAATGCCGAGCACAAAGCGCACGAACAGTTGCAGCACTTGATCGGCAAGGAAGAAGAACACCGATGCCAGCGCCACCATGATCAGCACCATGACGGTGGTCACCACCGTTTCCTTGCGCGTCGGCCAGGTCACCTTGGCGCCTTCCGCGCGCACCTGCTGAATGAATTCAAACGGGTTGGTTTTTGCCATCTTGCCTTTTATCCGTCTCGGTTTCGAGTTGCCGTCATGACTAACAGAGCCGCTTTCGAGAGGTCGCCCGTTGGCAGGAGTGGAGGGACTCGAACCCCCAACCCCCGGTTTTGGAGACCGGTGCTCTAGCCAATTGAGCTACACTCCTATCCGACCGGCGCACCGCCCGGCCCATGTCGCGCCAATGCAGCAACATGAGCCACGGCCGTGCAATCTCTCACCTACTCTATGATCTTCGCGACCACGCCGGCACCGACGGTGCGGCCGCCTTCGCGGATGGCGAAGCGAAGCTGCTCTTCCATCGCGATCGGCACGATCAGCTCGATCTCCATCGACACATTGTCGCCGGGCATCA
>JAJFHL010000378.1 GCA_021775615.1 Hyphomicrobiales bacterium | reverse complement strand
CTGAAGCTTGCTCACTCGGCGATCTATCCAGTGGCCGCGAATTGGAAACTGGCGCTCGAGAACTATCTGGAGTGCTATCATTGCATGCCAGCGCACAAGGAGTATTCGCGCTCCCACAGCCTCAAGGACCCAGCTTCCATGACCGAGGACCTTCTCGGTTCCATGCGGTTACAGTCCGTCGAGGCGGGGCTGCCGACAGGCGAACTCAGAGCGAGCGGCCACGGTGCAGTGGACATTGGCGCCGACGTGTTTTACCGCCGATATCCGCTTTATCCCGGCTACGTCACTGGCAGCCAGGATGGCAGAGCGCTCGCCCCACTTCTGGGTGATCTGGCCTGCTACGATGGCGGGGCAACGGATGTACAGATTGGCCCACTGAACCATTTGCTCGCCTATTCCGATCATGTCGTTGGCTATCGCTTTGGTCCGGTTGCGCTGCAGCGCACCGATATCCAAATTCTCTGGCTGGTCCGCGACGACGCAGAAGAGGGCAGGGACTACGACATCGGCCGGCTGACCTGGCTGTGGGACGTCACCACCCAGGAAGATGAGCAAATCATTCACAACAATCAGCAAGGCATTAATTCGATGTACTTTCGTCCAGGTCCACTGTCAGAAATGGAGACCGCCGTTTTGAGCTTTTACCAAAGCTACCTGGCTATGATCAGCTAACCCGCCTATGCGACTGGACTTGGCGTTGCGGTGGTCAGGAGCCGCTGAAGCGGGGCATCCCGGGATGTTGCGAAACTTACGTATACGCTTATCCTGTTGTTCAAGAGAGTGTCCGCGGTCTCTAAACCACGTGGCACGGCGCCACGCGACCCCATCTGACAACTTACTGTTTCATGACGGCTACCGGGACAGCCGATCAGTGTGCACTTTGGATAGATCATGAAGTTTCTCGTCATCGACGGCTGGACGCGCGAAGGCAATCTCGATCATGGGCGGGCCGGGTGCATTCTGCAGCGCGCGGTCTTTGAAGAGCTCATCGCGGAGTGTATGCCGGGCGCCGACATCACCACCGTGGACACCCATGAAGCGCACGGCACCGCCGGTCTGGAGCTGGACGGGTTCGATGCCGCCATCTGGACCGGCGGCGGCGGCAACATCTATCAGGCGGACGATTTCAACCGCCGTCAGCTCGATCTGTGCGAGCGGGTACTCGACCGGGTTCCTTATTTGTGGGGCAGCTGCTGGGGCATGCAGGTCGTGGTCACCGCGCTTGGCGGCAAGGTGGCGCCGTCGCGGCGGCCCGAGATCGGCATCGCCAAAGACATCGTAACGCGTCCTTCCGGGATCACGGATGCTCTTTACGCCACAAAGGCCGGGCCCTTCGATGCTCCGGCCCATCACTTCGACGAAGTGGAACACCTGCCGGGCGTCTTCGATATTGTCGCGGAAAACTCTGTAACAATGCAGGCGATCGCGTCGCGGGACGGGAAGATCTTCTGCACCCAGTATCATCCCGAAGCGCCCTACGACTTTGTCGGCAGGCTGCTGCGGTACTGGGCGCCGAACTACGCGTCCCTGTTCGACGCGCCCGCGTTTGAGGCGCTCCTTGCCTTATTGCCGGAAAAGGAGCGCGCCGAGGAAAGCTTTCGCAAGATCGAATTCGAAAACTGGCTTGGTTATGTGAGGGACGGCGGGCGCGCGGCCGGCGAACCGGCCGGATGAATGGGCGGTGCGCCGCCCGGCGGTGTTTCACAAAGAACTTTGCCGATCAGCGATAGCCCATAAAATCCGCCGGACCAGGTGATCGCGGCGCAGGCCGCGTATAGGGTCGCTTGGAACGATGTACGCCCGGCGCCCCGGAGGATCGCGACCATGGATGTGGCTCCTGAGAAGATCATGCGCTGGCTCGCAAAGCTCAAGCAGCGCGATCCCAAGCTCCACCAGAAGATCAGCAAGCGCATTGCAGAAGAGACCGCGCCGACGCTCGAGATGGCACTGGAAGGGGGCGTGCGAAGACCATCGCCGCAAGCGCCGCGCTTCGCTCTGGAGACCATTGTCATGGAGACCGGCCGCCCGGCGATACCGGTGCGGGGCAACGAAGTGTCCTATGAGGATGCCCATATCGATGCGGAGTCTGCCGACATCGTTTCGGCTCTCAAAGCTTCCGCCGGGAAAATCGAGCCGCTGCTCGCGCTGGTCGGCCGTATCGACGTCGCCAACTTTCCCGGCAGCGCCGACTATGTCGGAACCGGATGGCAGATCGATCCCGGCGTCGTCGTCACCAACCGGCACGTGGCCGAGCTGGTGGCACGGCGCGACGGTGCGCGCTTCGTGTTCCGGCCCGGGCGTTTCGGCGAGCCGCTGGCGGTGTCCATGGACTACCGGCACGAGCTTGGCAGCGAAGCGGTGGATGTTGCCGAGGTCACCGAGGTGCTGTGGATCGAGGAGGACCCGAACGCGGCCGACATCGCCTTCGTGAAGATCGCTGGGCGTGACGACGGCTCGCACCAGAACCGGATCGAGCTTGCCGACGACGATGCCGCCCCGGGTGACCAGGTGGCGGTGATCGGCTATCCGGCGCGTGCGCCCCGCAGCGTCATTGAAGACCAGGATCTGATGGACCGGATTTACGGCCGGACTTACGACATCAAACGGATCGCACCCGGTCTTGCGGATGATGACAGCCGCGGCTGGGCGACCCACGACTGCACCACGCTTGGCGGGAATTCCGGTTCGGTGGTGGTTGAGGTTGCGAGCGGCAAGGCGGTGGCCCTGCATTTCGCCGGCCTTTACCTGATTGAGAACTACGCGGTGCCGGTGTCGACCATCCGGCGCTATGTGAGGGAGCGGCCGTGGGAAGGGCGCGGTTCCGGAAAAGAGGCCCCTCAGCCGGGAGGCGCTTCACCGCAGCCGGCAATCACACCGCACAGCCCGGCGCTTTCCGCTGGAAGTTCGGCGTCGGTGACCATCCCGGTTACGGTTTCGGTCAGCATTGGCGATGCGCCGGGCGATCAGGCGCAGATCGCAATTCAGCTTGGCGATGCCGGATCTTCTGGGCCTTCAGCGGAGGCGGCGGCGCGTGAGTTGGGGCGGCAGAAGACGGGCAATGGGATTCTCGCCGTCAGATCGGGATTCGTGGTCAAGGGCGGCCTGCTCAGCGACGATGAGTGCATCACCGTCTGGGCGCATCCAGAAGCGCTCGAGGCGGCTGCCCGTCATGTCGGGAGCCTCGAGTTTGCCGGCTACCCCGTCACCGTCGAAGCGGCCTCAATAGATGATCAGATTTCGCCGCTGGGCGTTGGAGACGGCTTGCTGGAGGCGGTGTCGTCGGTCAGCTACAACGATCGGACAGGCAAGGGCTTCAGCTTCGATGAAGTCCACGAGACCATGGAGGTCACCTGCCATGTCGGCCCGGAGCGCAGCTGGGAGGTGCTGTCGGCATTTCTGAGCGGCGCGAAGAAAGAGCTGATCACGTCGATCTATGAGTTCCACGCCAAGCACATCGCCGACACTGTGGCGGGCGAGCTCGACGGCAATGTGCGCATGACCATGGTGATGGACCGCAAGAGCCGCGATCCGCGCAGCAATGAGATCAGGGACGGAGACTTCGACCGCAGCGAAACCTTCGACGCATGGGGCCGAAAGTACGGCGACCGGTTCGAGCGCATATTCGTGCCGACCGGCGGGCGCGGGCTGGTTGCGACCTCCTATCACATCAAGGTCACGGTGCGCGACCGTGACACCTTCTGGCTCTCAAGCGGCAACTGGAAGCGCACCAGCCAGCCGCTCATATCCGCGGCCGACCGCGACGACCCAAGAGCCGTCAGCCGGCAGGGCAACCGGGAATGGCACGTTGTAATCAAGAACAAGACCCTGGCAGGCCGTTTCAGAAATCACATCATCGCCGACTTCAAGCGATCGCAGGAACTGGGCGGGACGCTGGAAGCGCCGTTCGAATCGGAGTTCTATGTGGACGTGCCGATCAGTGCGGTGGAACACGAAGCGGTCGAACTCGAAGCCGCGAGCCCCGGCAAGGTCTTCGAACCGCTCGACGTCAAAGGCAAGGTGAGGGTCAAACCCCTTTTGACGCCGGACGGGCAGGGCGAGGTGTTCAGTGAAGCCGTGCTCGACCTCATCAGGTCGGCGACGAACCAACTGGTGTTCCAGAACCAGTACATCAACATGAAGGGGGCCAATGCCGGTTATCTGAAAGCGCTGGTCGATGAACTGGTCGCGAAGTCCAACGAGGTGAGCGACTTCAGGCTGCTGCTGCGCAGCGGCATGAGCGGACTGAAGGAAAACCTGATCGAGCTCAAGAAGCGCGGCATGGACGTCAACCGCAAGGTCAAGGTCGTGTCGCACTCGCACACCAAGGGCATCGTGGTCGATGGCGAGCGGGTGCTTATCGGCAGCCATAACTGGAGCTGGGCCGGTGTTTCGCTGAACCGGGACGCAAGCCTCATCGTTCACAATTCAGATATTGCGAACTATTTCCTGGAGGCGTTCGAGATCGACTGGGCGCGCGCCAGGAAACCGGTTGTGCCTGAGCGCATTACGGCGGAGGCACCGCGGATCGCGGTGGGTGATGCGCCTCCGCCGGGCTTCAGGCGCATGAGCCTCGAAGAGTTCATCGACGACTGACCTGTCAGCCGCCCACCGTCGCGCCGCCGTCCATGGCAAGGGCCGCTCCGTTGATGAACGCCGCGTGTTCCGACGCCAAATAGAGGATAGATGTGGCGACTTCTTCCGGCGTTCCGATGCGTTGGACGGGATACTGGGAGCGCTGCTGAACGAGGCCCGCCTCCTCATCGCCGTCGATGGCGAAGCCGGCACGGGCCATGTCGGTTTCGATGACGCCCGGACAGACGCAATTGACCCGGACTTCCGGGGTCAGTTCGATGGCAAGCGCGCGGGTCAGGTTGACCACCGCGCCCTTCGACGCGCAGTAGGCCGACGTGTTGGCATACCCGTTGAGGCCGGACTCGGAGGCAACGTTGACGATGCTGCCACGGGTCGCCTTGAGTGCGGGGAGGGCGGCGCGCGAGCAGAAGAAGGTGCCTTTCAGGTTGGCGTTGAGGACGTAATCCCACACAGCTTCGTCGGTGTCGGCGACCGAGGCGCGTTCGAACACACCGGCATTGTTGACCAGAACATCAAGGCCGCCAAGCTGCTCGATGGCGAGACCAACCACCGCTTCGCAACCGGCGACAGTTGCGACATCACCGGAGGCGGGGACGGCGTTCTGCGCGCCAACGAGCTCGGCCATGGCGGCGGCCACCGAGGCATCGCTTCGGCCGTTGACGGCGACCTTTGCGCCGGCATCGAGAAACGCCTGAGCCGTGGCTTTGCCGATGCCGCGCGAAGCGCCGGTCACCAGAACGGCCTTGCCGTCGAAATTCATGGGTCAATTCTCCGATTGATGGTGCTGCGGTTCGGTTTGGAAGCCGCGGTCACGCGCCCTTGAGGTTCCGCTCCAGGCCGTCGCGGATATGATCGATCATTGCCTTCTGCGCAGTGTCGGGATCGGCGGTGCTCAGAGCGGTGAACAAGGCCTTATGTTCGATCGGTTCAATGGGCGTGCCGTCGCTGCGGGTCGCCGCGAACAGGCACAGAGATACGCTGCGGCCCCATATCCGGTCGAACATGTCGAGGAGCATCGGGTTGCCGGTCTGCTCGACGATTGTGCGATGGATGGCCCGGTTCACCCGAAAGTCGACCTGAACGTCGGTGATGTCTTCTTCGAGTTCCGCATCGACGGCCCTCTTGATGGCGGCCAGTTGCTCAGGGTCTTTCTGTTCGGCGACCTGTCGGGCGGCATAGCCCTCGATGGCTTCGCGGACGGCGTAGACCTGGCGCACTTCGTCTTCGGAGATCTCACGGATGGAGAAACCCTTGCGGCCGGAGATCTCAAGAATGCCTTCTTGCTCGAGGCGCAACAGGGCTTCGCGCACCGGCGTGCGCGAGATGTTTATCTGACTGGCGATCTTCTCCTGGATCAGTCTTTCGCCGGGCGCGATGTCGCCATTGACGATGGCCGACAGGATCTGCTCGTAGACATCGTCGGCCAGTCTCGACTGGATCACGGGAGCTTGTTTGAACATCGGCTGTTTCATCTTCTTTCAAATTCGATTAGATACGGTGCCATGGTTCTGATGAAGGCATCCGGCGGCGGCCGCTTCGAGAAGGCGGGGTCCTATTCGCGTGCGACCCGCGTGGGGCCGTTCGTTTTCATCGCCGGCACCACGGCCGTCGAGCCGAGCGGCAAACTGCACGCTCCGGGCGACACCTATGCCCAGACCGTCTATGCATTCGGCCGGATTGCCGATGCGCTTGCCGCGGTCGGGGCGGAAATGCGCCATGTGGTCAGAACCCGCGCCTATTTCACCGACATCTCCAAGGCGGGCGAATTCGTCCGCGCCCATGGCGAAATCTTCGAAGGCATCGAGCCGGTGTCCACAGGTGTGGAGGCCGGGCTGACGACACCGGGCATGATGGTCGAGCTTGAAGTTGACGCGATCATTCATGATGAAGACGGCACGATCGACTATTCGTGATTGCTGACGCTGTTCCGCTGCCACGCATCTAGACTTTTCCGACGACTCGAACAAGCCAGCGTGAACCGATGCGCCCTTTTTCGCGCCGCAGTTCTGCTTTGCGCACTGTATTTCCGGTCAAATTCAAATCGCCCGCATTGCCCTTCGTTGACGTCCTTCGTTGACAGTTTTGCGGGCCTATGATACCAAAAACTGCGATTTTGTATACTGAATACAGAGTACAGGATCTAAGCTTACCACGTTACCAAAAAACCAAATAAGCAGCACAAGGGGAGGAATGATGAAGATAGACAAGGTTCTTGCGTCGGTCGTGACGGCCGCCGCGGTCACCCTTGCCAGCGTGTTTGCGAGCCCCGCCATCGCCGATGACAAGCCTCCTGTGGTTGTCGGCTATATCGGATCGTTCGCGTCTGACACCGGCAGAAGCACCATCAGGGGCGCGGAAATCGCCATCGAGGAAATGAATGCCAAGGGCGGTGTCCTGGGCGGCCGCATGATCAAGTTCGTAAAGGCCGACACCCGTCAGGATGTCACCGAAGGCATCAAGGCTTACGAGTATCTCAACGAAACCGAAAAGGTCGACTTCATCATTTCGGGCAGCATCGACGACGTGTCGCTCGGCTGGCTGCCGCGCATGGTGGAATACCGCACGCCGACGCTGGACACCTGGACCTCGTTCATCGGCATTATCGACAAGGTCGTCGAAGATTACGACAATTACAAAATGTACTTCATGAACGTCGCCAACGACTTCGCGCTCGCAAGCCTTTATGTCGATTTCGGCAAGGACGTGCTGGCCAAGAAGATGAACTGGAAAACCACTGTGGTTCTCCAGGAGGACACCGCCTTCGGTGGCGGCGTGTTCGAACTGGTTGACCAGATGCTGGCGCCGGAAGCGGGCATCAAGATCCTCGACAGCATTGTTTATGATGTGAACACGGTCGACTTTGCACCGATCTTCAACAAGGCGGCGCAACTGAAGCCCGACTTCATCTATCTGATCTCTGCCGTGAACAGCACGGTGGTGTCGTCACAATACGTGAAGCTGCAGGTTCCGGTTCCGATGACCGGCATCAACGTGGCTGCATTCGGCATGGACTACTGGACCGACACCGGCGGCCAGGGCGGTGGCATCTCGTCGTTGAGCCCGATCCCCTCGGTCGGCTTTGACATGGACGACCGGAGCGCCGCATTCGTGAAGAAGTACGAAGCGAAATACGGCGACGAGCGCCCGATTTTCCCGCACTTCAACGGCTTCAACGCGTATTACGGAATGTACAACGCGATGAACGCGGCCGAGCGTGCCGGCGGCTTCAAGCCGCTCGACAAGTGGGTCACGGAGATGGAGAACGAGGACATCAAGATCATGAAGGACGGCAAGCTGTGGCTGCGCTACGGCTTCTGGAAACCTGGTGAGATCGAGCCTCGGACGAACCGCGAATATACCCACAACATCAAGTTCGATATCCAGCCGCCCTATGACGAAGGCGCGCCTTCGATGGTGGTTATCCAGTGGTATCAGGACGGGACGGCGGCAGTTGTCTATCCGCCCAAATATGCCAACGGCGAATTCAAGGTTCCGCCGTGGATCAAGTAGCGCGGGTTCGGGTGTCAGGCTCTGCATTTGACAGGGCCTGATCCCTTCCCACTGGGGCGCACAAGCAGGAGTGCAGGGGTGGTCGCCCCTGCCTCCACCCGGCATTTCTCAATCAATCATAAGAACGCGGGCCGCAGGCGTGGTGCAGGTCCTAGGGTGTGATGATAGTTGTGGTTGTGGTGCCGGTTTGACCAGATTGGTTTGGTTTCGCGGTGTGAGGAGGAAGGACATGCCGGGCATATTCGACGACGAACGCCGTGAAACCGGGGCAATCTGGCCAAATCCCGAAGGGACGCGGCCGATTTGGTCACTGGATGTCGTTGCGAAAACCTTGAAGTGCCCAGCACTTCGGCGGTTTCCGCGCCTAACCAGTGATCAAATCGGCCACGCCGGCACCACACCCTGAACGTCAACACACCCTAGCGCCGACATCCGGGAGAACGAGACACATATGGTGGATGCAAAAGACGCAACCGGCGA
>JAJFHL010000377.1 GCA_021775615.1 Hyphomicrobiales bacterium | reverse complement strand
CGATGGGCGAACCCGGGCGCTGACCGACTATCCCGCGCCGGTCGGATCGGTTGCCTGGAACGGGTCGGCGAATGCCCTGATCACGTCCGGCGCCTTCCGTATTGCGGCCTGGTCGATGGAGGCGCCGCCGTTGGATGACACCGCGACCGGCGCCATTGAAACCGGCCGTGCCGGCCTGGTTCCCGTCAGTGCCGTTTCCAGCCATCCGGACCGCGACCTTGTGGCGGCCGGGTATGACAATGGCCTGGTCACCATCGTGCAAATCGGCGGCCGCGACGAGTTGGTGCTGAAGAGCGACGATCACGGCGCGGTGACCTATCTGACCTGGTCCGGCAGTGGCAGGCACATTGCGATCGGCACAGACAATGGGATGGCGGCCATCGTCTCTCTTCCCCCGCAAATGTTCAAATAGAAGACCGGAAAGACACCGTCTTAAAGGAGGATCCCGCGCATGTCAGAGACGCAAACCGACGAGGAAAAAAGCAAGGACGTTTTCTTCCAGAAACTGGCCAGCCTGTCTGAGGAAATGATCGCTGCGCATGGCAAGGAGTTCTCCATGGGGGCGCTGGTGCTGGCCGCGCGCTTCATTGCGGAGGACAAGCCTTTCAGCAATTCCCCTCATTGAGGGCAGGGCGGTATCCAGGTGAGCAGATCGCCTCCGGACTCGCCCGGGCACGACGCGGGTCGTCGGACAATTGCAGCGCTACAAACGTTCGAAATCTGTACGCCTTGCTACAGTTGATGGATCGCAAAGCCCGGAAATGGTGGGGTTTCCGATTTGGCATACGCTTTGCAATTTTGGTATGGCGTTTATGGTTAACAAAATCTTAATCCGGACGTCGGCCCTTTCATCGGGGCGCGACCGGTTGTTAGTGGGAGGCGGGGATGATCACCAGTGTCGATGTTCAAAAAGACGACGTGACCCCTGAACCGGAGCCGTGTTTCCGTCTGATCTACCGCAGCCGCAGCCTGTTGTCCTACGGGCCGGTTCCCGTCGAGGCGGGCCTGGCCGAAATTCTTCGCGTTTCACGCGCCAACAACCGACGCCGCGGCGTGACCGGCGCACTGGTGCTTTATGAATACAAGCGCTGGTTCGCCCAGGTGCTTGAAGGCCCGGAGTCGGAGGTGCAGGAGCTCTTCGCCCTCATCCAGGCGGACACCCGCCACGAAGCTGTCGAGACGTGCGAGACAGAACACGCCGCCGATCGTCTTTTCACCCGCTGGGCCATGGCGCTGGTCGCTGAACACGGCCAGCCCGATGCACCACTGGTCGCCACCGATGGCGGGCTCTCCGAGGCGGCGCCCTGGCGGGTGACGCCGGACCAGGAGCGTGTTTTGACTCAATTGCGTGATCTCACCCGGGCCTATGGCCGCGCTTACTGAACAATAGTCCGTCGAAGCGTCGCACCGAGACCTCGAGGTAAATTGTTCAGTGTGCCGCCCGCCTGATCAGCCAGACCGCGTCATATGAAAATGAATAGATGAGAGCCAGCAGCGCCACGGCCGCCACCGCCGTGGCCGGCCGGGAACCGACGGCTGGCAGCAAACAAATAACCAGGGCCATGACCTGAACGACGCAAATCGCCTGACGGCGCTTGCTCGGGAACAGGGGCTCGGCGAGACACGGCATCACCGCGGCGGCGCCGACGAACAGATAACGCATGGCGCCGATTGCGAGCACCCAGGGCCCGACCTTGTCGAGCTGCCAGACCAGGCACGACAGCACCAGGATGAAGAATGCATCGGTCTCCATGTCGAAGCGTGCACCGAAGGCGCTGGCGGTTCCGGTCCGGCGCGCAAGCCATCCATCGATACCGTCAAGGGCGAGCGCGATGCCGGCAACGACCGACAGCCACCACCCTACATCGGAGGCCGTATCGCCGTGGAACAGCAGGCCTGCGAACACCGCGGCGACCGCGGCCCGCACCAGGGTTACCTTGTCGGCGGGCCCCAGGCGATGCTCACTGTGGAGGTGGTTCTGCAATGCCACGATGCCCAGGGACATGGCGGCGAAAACCACGACCGCTTGCAGGGTGACCGCACCGGGCGCGCCCGCAAGCAAGGCAATGGCGACGACCAATCCGGTCGCCATGGTTATGTCGGAAACGAACCCTAAGTAGGCGTGCTTGACGTCCATGCGACCATTGTGTCGCTATTTGTAGTTCAAAATTGTGGCGTCGTTCGTCCCGCCACTCACAATGTGAAGTCCCGTGAACTGGTCTGAATGAGTAAGTATTGCCAAACTGACGCACATCCGAATACGTGAGCGATTGAACGAGATCATGCCATCGGCCATTTCCTCTGCGCGTGCCTTCTGGGCCGACCCTCCCGACCCCGGCGTCATTCGCGCGGCCCCGCTCGATGCGCCTGGCAACGGCGAGGTTCTGGTGCAAACAATCTACTCGGCGATCAGCCGCGGGACCGAAAGCCTCGTGCATCTGGGCCGCGTGCCGCCGAGCCAGTATGAGACCATGCGCGCGCCCTTCCAGGACGGCGCGTTTCCCGGGCCGGTCAAATACGGTTACGCGAATGTAGGCCGGGTCGTATCGGGCCCGGACGCGATGGCGCGGAAGACCGTCTTTTGCCTGTTTCCGCATCAGACCGCCTATGTTGTTCCACAAGCTGCCACCATTGTTGTGCCGGACGCGGTGCCGGCGGCGCGTGCGGTCCTTGCGGCAAACATGGAAACCGCCCTCAATGCGGTGTGGGATGGGGCTCTCGGACAGAGCGACCGCGTCGCGGTCATCGGGGCCGGCGTCATCGGGTGCCTCATCGCCTATCTGACGGATCGGGTCTGCGGAGCAGAGGTCCAGCTGATCGATATCGACAGCGCCAGGGGCGATGTCGCCGGGGCGCTGGATCTTGAGTTCCGTGTGCCGGAAGAGGCCGGCCGGGACTTCACCCGCGTGTTTCATGCCAGCGGCAGTGACGATGGTCTGCGCACGGCGTTGTCGATTGCCGGGTTCGAAGCCGAGATCATCGAAATGAGCTGGTTTGGCGACCGCGCGGTTGCCCTGCCGCTCGGCGAGCATTTCCATTCGCGCCGGCTTACCATTCGTTCCTCCCAGGTCGGTCATGTGGCGCGCGCCTATCGGGACGAATGGACACGGCGGGACCGGCTCGCCCATGCTCTGTCCCTGCTCTCGGACCCGGTGCTCGACGTCCTGATATCCGGTGAGAGCAGTTTTGACGATCTTCCAGATGTTATGACCGGCCTCATCACAAATCCGCATGGCGTCCTCTGCCACCGGATTGCCTACGGGCCGGCGGCATCACAATGCGATACTCCCTCCCGACAGCTCAGGTGACCTCCATGTATGCCCTCAATGTCCGCGATCACTTCATGATTGCTCACAGTTTTTCCGGCGACGTCTTCGGTCCGGCGCAGAAGCTTCATGGTGCAACCTTTGTCGTCGATGCCGAGTTCCGCCGCGGCGAGCTCGACGCTGACGGACTGGTGGTCGACATCGGCATTGCCGCCCAGGTGCTCAAGGCGGTTCTCGGCGATCTGAACTACCGCAACCTGGACGACGAAGCGGATTTCACGGGCAAGAACACGACGTCGGAGTTCCTCGCGAAGGTCATTTTCGACCGGATGGCAGATGCCGCGCGGGACGGCCGGCTTGGTGCCGGTGCGACCGGGCTGAGCGCCATCAAGATCACGCTCAACGAGTCTCACATCGCCTGGGCGTCTTACGAGGGCGCCGTGTGAGGGCGCGATCGATCACATGAATGCGATGTCCCTTCACCTTGTCGTCCCGGGCGACCCCGACACAAAGACCGGTGGTTACATCTATAACCGCAGGGTTGCGTCCGAGCTCGAGGCGCTCGGCTGGGAAGTTGCCGTGAGCGGCCTTGAAGGCCGGTTTCCCGAGGCCGACGAGCTGGCTCTGCGTTCCGCGCGTGGTTGCCTGTCAGCGCTTGAAGACGGGGCGGTTGTGGTGATGGACGGCCTCGCACTGAGCGCCGTCCCCGAAGTGATCGCCGAGCATACTCGGCGTCTCCATCTGATCGGCCTGGTGCATCTGCCGCTGTGCGATGAAGGTGGTCTTGATGAAGACCGCCGGCGCCTCTATCGCACGCGCGAGGCGGCGGCGCTGTTCGCCGCCGGGCGCATCGTGGTGACCAGCGACTTTACCGCCAGGCGGCTTGCGGAGCTTGAGGTGACGGCTGACGTCATCCGGGTCGCGGCGCCGGGCACCGACGCGGCTCCCCTGGCGAAGGGCTCCGGCGGCCCGGGTATGCACCTGCTCTGTGCGGCCACTGTGACGCCGCGCAAGCGCCACGACGTGCTGTTGCGCGCCCTTGCCGGGTTGAAGCATCTCGACTGGGCGCTGACCTGTGCCGGCGGTTTCGACCCGACCTGCGCCTGGATGCGAAAGGTCTTCGAGCTTGTCGAGGAAAGCGGCCTCGAAGATCGGGTCGCTTTCACAGGGGCAAAGCAGGCGGACGAGCTGTCGGCGGCCTATGACGCGGCGGACCTGTTCGTGCTGGCATCGGAGTATGAGAGTTTCGGTATGGTGTTCACCGAGGCGCTGGCGCGTGGCCTGCCCATTGTCGCGACCACCGGCGGGGCCATTCCCGAAACGATACCCGAGGACGCCGGCATACTCTTGCCGCCAGGTGATGCGGCGGCCTTCGGCAATGCGCTGGCCGGCCTGACGCGCGATACCGAACGGTTCGCGTCGGTGAAATCCGGTGCCGTTGCCGCACGCGACAAACTGGAAAGCTGGGCGACCACCGGACAGGTGTTCGACGCACACCTGCGGGAGTTTCTTGCGCAATGACCGGGTTTCACCAGGACTGGCTTGCCTTGCGCGAACCCTATGACCATACCGCGCGCGATGGCGAACTTGCTGCCGGCCTGAGCAGTTGGCTGCGGGCTGATCCCGCCGTGCAGGTGATGGATCTGGGCTGTGGAACCGGATCTAATCTGCGCTATCTGGCGCCCCGCCTGCCGCGGCCGCAGACCTGGCATCTGGTGGACAACGACAGCACGCTGACCGATGCGCTCGCCCGGCACAACGGGTTCGACGCGCGGGAGCATCATGTTCACCTTCGCGACCTGACGGCGCTGCACGACCTGCCGATCGGCAGTGCGCATGTTGTCGTTGCATCGGCCCTGATGGACCTGGTCTCGCGGGAGTGGTTCAGCTCGCTTGCCGGGCGGTGCCGGGAGGCAGGCGCGGCGCTTCTGATCTCGCTCAGTTATGACGGTCATATGCGCTGGCAACCGGGTCTGCCGGACGACGCCTGGATCGAGGCGCAGTTCAATGCGCACCAACGTGGCGAAAAGCACTTCGGCCCGGCAATGGGGCCGACCGCCAACATCGTGATGTCCGGCATTTTGCAGGATCTCGGATATCGGGTCACAACGGCCGCGACACCGTGGGTTCTGGGACCTCGGGACGGTGAGATCCAGAAAGAACTTCTGAGCGGGATCGCCGCGGCCTGCATGGCAATGGCGCCTCAGGAGGAAGACCGGATCGCGTGCTGGTCCGACCGGCGCGGCGACCTGATCCGCGAGGGACACTCACATCTGAAGGTCGGCCACGGCGACCTTCTGGCTTTGCCGCCGGGGGAACCGACATGACCTGGCGCCGGATGGAACCCGCCATACGCCTTGCCGTCTGCCTCGGTCTGCTCGCGCTTTTGTGGCACTACGCCGATGGCCCCGGCGTCGTCGACCAACTGGGCGGCATGGATGCAAGATATGCGCTCGCCGCGCTCGCCGTGACCGTTCCGCAGGTCGCGGTGTCGGCCTGGCGGTGGCACTTCACCGCATCCCGGCTGGGGCTGAAGCTGCCCTATCGCCGGGCGTTCGGCGAATACTATCTCGCGACGTTCCTGAACCAGGTCCTGCCCGGCGGGATGGCCGGCGATGCCGCCCGCGCCTGGCGCCATGGCCGAAAGTCGACCACCGGGTTTGGCGCCGCCGCCCGGGTGGTCATCCTGGAGCGGACCTCCGGCCAGATAGCGCTCTTTGCCGTTGTATTGGCCGCCGCGGTCTTCGAACCCGACGCGTTCGCGGCGATGATGAGTGCGGTCGGACCATGGGGCGGCGGGCTCGTCGCCATTGTCGCGCTGATTGCACTGGCGGTGCGAAAGAGCCGGTGGCGTGATCACCTCGGTGTGTTTCTCGCCGACTTCAGACACGTCTTCTCAGGCCGCTCCGGCGGGGTCCAGCTGTTGTTGTCGCTGTTTGTGGTGGCCACCTACCTGATGGTCTATGGCCTTGCGGCCCGCTCGATCGGCGTCGAGCTGTCGACCGGGACACTGATGACGGTCGTGCCGGTCATCCTTTTCTCGATGGTCGTACCGGTTTCCATATCGGGATGGGGCGTGCGTGAGGCGGTGGCCGCGGCCTTCGCGTCGAGCGCCGGCCTGACGCCCGGCATGGCGGTTGCGATTTCGGTCGCCTATGGACTGATCGTCCTGGTGTCGTCCCTGCCGGGGCTGTTCGTGCTGCTGGCGGTGCGCTCGGCGGATGAGGCAGACACACTCGCCACCAGCGGCAGGTGATCGGAGGCGACGGCCGATGCCGCTGTCCGGTGAACCCGCGTGTCGTTGAGCTCAAGTCCGCCACCGACCCAGACCTGGTCAAGCGGCAGAAGCGGCGCCCAGACAGGAAAGGTCCGGCGCCGTGCGCCGCTGTCGAAGCGGCGGGTTAGGATGGAATGGCAACCGCCGACCGGAAGCCATTCATTGAAATCGCCCAACATGATAACCGGGTGGGCATCGGCAAAGGCATCGACCGCATCGACAAGAACCCTGGCCTGCCGGCGGCGGCCCTGGACTGACAGTCCGAGATGCGTTGCGACGACAACAAGCGGGCCTTCGGGCATTTCAACGAGCGACAGAATGGCCCGCCGGATCTCTGGCCCGGAGCGTCCGAGATCTACGTGACATGTATCGGCAATGTGGTGGCGGGTCAGAAGGAGATTGGCCTGGAACCCGCCATGGGGATCTTCGATCGTTGCCTGGGCGATACAGTTCATTCCCAGTGGTGCGGAGATGTCTTCTGGCACAATCTCCGGCCAACTGTGCCGCGCCCTGTTGTCGAATTCCTGAACCGCGATAATGTCGGCGCTCAGCTCGGTGAGCACGGTGCGAATGCGATCGGGCGAATGCCTGCCGTCTCGGCCGACGCATCTGTGGATGTTGTATGTGGCTGCGGTGAAGCGCATGGCGAGGGCTATCCGAGGTCCAGGTCGAACAAGATGTCATCGCCCATGGAATGGTGCCGGCAGGGAAACCGCAATGCATCATTCAGATGTGCGACCGGCGGTATGGTCACCGCCCCGACGCCCGAGCCGATGATCATCGGCGCCACGCAGACATGGAACCGGTTGAGCATGCCGGCTTCAAGGAAACGCGAAATGGTTACGCCGCCGCCCTCCACAAGAATACGGTCGAGCCCGCGCGCCGACAATGCATCTATGATGGCCCCGGGCGACACGGTTCCCTTGTCGTCGGGAACGACAACGGTTTCCACTCCACCCGGCCACGGGTGATCGGCACTCATGGCCTGTGAAGTGAGAACAAGGGTCGGCGCGGCGCCGTCATGGAACATCTGCCGGTCACCGGGAACGCGGCCATTGACGTCAATCACCGCGCGCACCGGATTGGCGCCGTCGACCCGCCTGACCGTCAGGCGAGGGTCATCTGCAACCACTGTGCCCGCGCCGACGACAACGACGTCGGAGAGCGCGCGCAGGCGGTGCAGGTGATCGATGCCCGCGTCACCGGTGACGTAATGGGAATGACCGGTCTCGGTGGCGATGTAACCGTCGAGGCTCTGGCCGACCTGCGCCAGCACTGCTCGGGCCTTGCCGCTCGCCGCATAGGGCAGATAGATGTCGAATATCCGTGCCGCGTCCGCGGACACGTCGTGGCGGCTGCGCCAGCCGCCCGACGCCGCAACTTCGATGGCGGCGGCGCTGCATGCGGGCCCGTTGAGGTGCATGGTGCCGGAGGCGTCGAACGACGAATTCCTGGCCGCGCGGACAAGCGTCCAAGCGTGGGTTTCGTCTATCTGCGGGAACCCCAAGTCGCCGTCCGTCATGCAAAGCACATGCTGCTTCTGATCGATTGCCTGAAGTCTTTTAGAGCGAAGAGGCGTCCGGAATGTGGCGGTCCCTGTCTGAATTTGATCCCAAATTGGCCATTAGTCGATGCCATAAAATTTGCGTTGCCCTGCCCGTTGGTCCAATCTTTCCAGCGAGCCTTGGCTTTGCCACAGCTGTCCAGACAAGAGGATCGGCTAGATACGGGAGTGTGAATGGCCGTCCTTGACCGTGCAATTTTCGAGTTCCGCCGTGGCCGTCCGCTGTTTCTTTCCGAAGGGAAGGGGGCCGCGGTTGTCTGTGCGCTGGATGCAGTAAACGACGAGCTGTTGCATGATCTCTCCGACATTGTCGGCACCCAGGACCGGTTGGTGCTGACGGCGGAGCGGGCCAGCCTGCTGGACCTGCCGGTCAACGCCGCAGATGCGATTTCGGTGACCTTTGAAGGTTTGGGCTCTGTCGATGAATGGATGACCATTGCCGCTGAGCCGATCAACGGCGTCCAGCAGGAGATACTGCCCCGAATCACCGACATTCAATCGGCGCGGCCAGTCGAACAGGCCGCCCTGGCGCTTTCCAAGTCAAGCAAGCTGCTGCCCTCGGTCATTTCGTTTTCAGCCCCGAAGAAACTGCCGGACCGGTTGGCCAGGTCACTCGACAGCGACGATATTCTGACGTTCGATGCCGACCAGCTCATGGGTGAAGCCGACCGCGATGCGGTTGTCATCACGCGGATCAGCGAGGCCGATATTGCGCTTGAGCAGGCCAGACAGTCGCGCTTCGTTGTGTACAGGGCCAATGACGGCATCAGCGAACACGTCGCTATTCTGATCGGCGACTGGCGCAAACCGGGCGCGGTGCCGGTGCGCCTGCATTCGGCCTGCCTGACGGGAGACCTGTTCGGCAGCCTGCGATGCGATTGCGGCGAGCAGTTGAGAACCGCGGTCGGGCGCATTTCAGAACAGGGCGGTGGCGTGCTGCTTTATCTGGCCCAGGAGGGCAGGGGCATTGGTCTTGCCAACAAGCTGCGCGCCTACAGTTTGCAGGACACCGGCGTCGATACTCTGGATGCTGATCACATTCTGGGCTTTTCCGCCGACGAGCGCAGCTACGACGTGGCGGCGCAGATTCTGAACGACCTTGGCGTGGCGCAAATCGAGCTTCTGACCAACAATCCAGAAAAGATCTCTGCTTTGGTCGACAGAGGTATTGCCGTCATCGGCCGGACCGAACTCCACGGCCAGGTCAACCGACACAACGCTCCTTACTTGACCGCCAAAGCGAATCGGGCCGGTCATCTTCTGAATCTGAACCTCAGCAATGCGGCGGGCCATCGCTGAAACAGACTATGCCGCGGGCAACGGCCGCGATCACGGCGACGAAGACGGTACGGCCAGTTCACGCCAGGCAAGCCCATCCTGGGTTCTGCCGCGCGGCCGATACTCACAG
>JAJFHL010000376.1 GCA_021775615.1 Hyphomicrobiales bacterium | reverse complement strand
GTTCAAGACCTTCTGCCACACCGCCTCGACCTCCTCGCAGGTGGCGCCGGGCTTTGCCGTGGTGAGCGCCGCGTCCACGCCTTCCACAATGACCCTGGCCAGATCGGCGATCGCGGCCGGCGGCTTGCCCATGTGGAATGTTCGCGTGAGAGGCGCATGATAGTGCCGGCGGGCGGCGCCGATCTCCATGACGATGAGGCCGCTGGAAGGCAGAGGATCGTCGGTCCATGTGAGGTGCGGGGTCGATGTCCCCTCACCCACCTGGATGAGTGGGCAGAGGCTTGTGTAGTCGCCAAAATGGCCGGCCACCCCCATGACCTGGGCATGATAGACCTCGGCGCAGATTTCGTACTGCGGCACCTGAGGTTTGAGCTTTTCGATGACCCGGGACATGACCTGGGTCACGATCAGACCGGCCTCGCGCATTAAAAGAACCTCGGCTGGCGACTTCACCAGCCGCGCCCAGTTCACCAGTTCGCGGCTGTCGGAGATCCTGGCGTTCGGAAGGCCGTTGACGAGATGCTGATGGCCGCGCGCCGTGTAGTAATGCGCGTCGAGCTCGACGCCGATGCGCGCCGAACCCCACCCGCGGCCGGTGATCAGCTCACACAGCTCGTCGAACGGATGGTTGACCGGGTGATGCACCAGCGGTTCTGAATATCCGACGATATTGCCTGCCGGCAGGTCCGTCGTAATGTGGGCGGATTTCGCGTCCTGGGCCCGGCCGAACCAGATCGGCCACTCCTCGTTCACATGCACCACAACCGCCTGCGGCACGTAGAACGACCAGCCGTCGAAACCGGTCATCCACCCCATATTGGCCGGATCCTGACAGACAAGCAGGTCGAAGCCCGCCGCCTCCATACGCTTTTTGACATCGCTCACGCGGGCGGCATATTCAGCCGCTTCGAAGGGCTTTGTGTACTTCATCCGATGGCTCCGGGATGCTGAAACGCGATGGCTATCGCGCCAGACGATTTCCGACTTTGCCCAGGAACTCAAGCCCCTGCGCCAGTTCCGCGATCTCGATGTATTCGTCGGGCTGGTGGGCGCGGTCTATGCTGCCCGGGCCGAACACGACGGTCGAATAGTCCGCATCGCTGAAATAGCCGGCGTCGGTTCCAAAGGAGACGACGCCCTCGCTGTTAAGCCCGGTCACCTCGCACACAAAGGCAACCGCCTCGGCCGCATTCGCATTGTCGAGCGGAGGCACCGGCGCCTCGGTGATCACCTTGATGTCCGCCTGATCGCTCACCGCCTTCATTTCCGGCAACAGCTCATCGCGCGCAAAGGCCTCGATTTCGGCAATCGCCGCCGCCCCGTCTTCGCCGGGCATGGGCCGCAGTTCCCAGTCGAAGCCGCACCAGCCGGCGGTCGCATTGCGCACCGCGCCGCCGGTGATCGTGCCAATATTGAACGTCGCATAGGGCGGATCGTAGGGCGAACCGATATAGGGGTTGGCGGCGAAGGCGCGGCCCATCTCGTCGATCCTCGACATCAGCCGCATGGCATAGGAAATCGCATTCACGCCCCGGGTCGGATTGCAGGAATGCACCTCGAAGCCGGTCACCTCGGTGCGCATTTCATAGCCGCCCTTGTGGCCGGAAATGATCTTCATTTCGGTAGGCTCACCGACGATGACCACTGACGGGCGATAGGCCTTGTGGCCCATGTCCTCGAGCAGGAACGGCATGCCGAAACCGCCGGTTTCCTCATCGAACGAGAAGGCAATGTGCACCGGCCGCTTGAGGTTGAGCGACTTGAAGAGAGGCACCGAACCCAGCACACAGGCGAGAAACCCCTTCATGTCCACCGAACCGCGGCCATAGAGCCGCCCGTCCTGGCGGACCAGCGCGAAGGGGTCGTTCGACCAGTCCTGCCCTTCGACCGGAACCACGTCGGTATGGCCGTTCAGCACCACACCGCCGTCTATCTCAGGTCCGATCGTGGCATAGAGGTTGGCCCGCTCGCCGGCCTCGTCATAACTCAGCGAGGACTCGATACCGTGATTGCTAAGATAGTCGCGGCAATAACCGACAATGTCGCCATTCGGCAGTCCGGAAACACTCGGGAACCCGACCAGGCTTTCGAGGATTTCTATCGTCTGGCTGAGTTGCTGATTCATGATCGCCTTCGCGTTCGAGCCAACCTGAGGTTATGCAATGAGGCTGCTCCAGGGCCTGCTGGAAACCGGGAGGTGACCACACGGCACGCAGGGTGCGGCTACTGGCTGGCGCAGGCGCCCGGAGCGCTTGTCATGAATTCACCCGCCGTGACCATTTCGTCCTGTGTCATGTCGGCCTGCAGTTTCGCCTGCTCCGCATCGTTCTCGGTCACGATGGCGACAACCAGGGCCTGTTGCTTCTCGTTAAGGTCGGCTTCCGCCTTTGTGCCGATGCACTTGCATGCGCTGTCTGAAAGTCCAAGCTTCGCCTTGCATTCCTTCTCGAGCGTTTCGCCGGCCCCGGATTGCGCCGGAGACGACCACATCATGGCTGCGACGGCACAGAAAACGACTGCTGAAACACGTGATCCAGGCATTTTTGCTTCCTTACACTGACAACCGGACAAGGCCGGTTCTGTTGACTGCATGGCGTCGCATACTGACCAGCTTCTTGTCCAACGTCCAGTATCGAATCGTGCGTTCAACCGGTCGTCGCAGCACATACCTTTTGCAGAGGATCTGCCCCCAACACCTGCAGGTTCCCAACCGGAAACGGACGTGGCCGTGCCGCCAAGCATGCGCATTGTGAAATATCGAACATCCGTTAACTCAATTTTTCCTCAATGGTTCCTAGAACTGCGAAAGTTTGTTGGTGCGGAAACGATTTTACTCAGCCAGGCTGCGATTTTGGGTCAGGTGAAACATGCCGATTGCGGCGGAGGACAGTTTTGGGTGACTCAATAATTCATGCGGTTCCGGTCGCCGCGCATTCGCCATCTCCACGAACGGAAAAGGCACCGTATCCGGTACCTCTCAACGAGGATGCACGGTTGA
>JAJFHL010000375.1 GCA_021775615.1 Hyphomicrobiales bacterium | reverse complement strand
GCAGATTGGCCGTGACATTCTCGCCCACCTGCCCGTCACCGCGGGTTGCACCGACGATCAGCTTTCCGTTCTCGTAGCGCAGGGTTGCGGAAAGCCCGTCGATCTTGGGTTCCGACGTCATGGCAACGACTTCTTCCGCATCAAGGCCCAGAAACCGCCTTATCCGGTCGCAGAACTCGGCCACATCCTCATCGTTGAAGGCGTTGCCAAGTGACAGCATCGGTACCGCATGAGTGACCTTGTCGAATTTCTCCGCCGGAACCGCGCCGACACGCCCGCTCGGACTGTCCGGCCGCACGAGATCCGGGAACCGTGCTTCAATGGCCCCGTTGCGGATCCGCAGGGCATCGTACTCCGCGTCCGAAACCGTTGGCGCGTCATCGCGGTAGTAGCGCTCGTCGTGGCCGGCAATTTCGGTTGCCAGACGCGCAAGTTCGCTCTCCGCCTGGTCTGCCGTCAGCTCCTCGACGGCAATCGCTGCAGCACTGGCGGCCATCTTCAGGCAGCCCCCTGGATCAGGCGCTCCGCTGCCGCGCGGGCCTCCCGGGTCACTTCCTGGCCCGATAGCATGCGGGCGATCTCTTCCAGCCGCGCCGCGTCGTCCAGCGTTTTCACATGCGTGACGACACGTTCGGAGGCACCGCCACCTTCCGCCGCCTTGGCAACAAGCACATGCGCGCTCGATCGCGCCGCGACCTGCGGCGAGTGGGTCACCGAGAGCACCTGAAGGTTTTCTGAAAGCCGTGCCAGCCGGCCGCCTATGGCGTCCGCCACGGCGCCGCCGACCGCAGTGTCCACTTCGTCGAAGATCAGTGTCGGCGCGCTGCCGCGCGCCGCCAGCACAACCTTCAACGCCAGAATGAAACGGGCAAGCTCGCCGCCGGACGCAACCTTCATCAACGGCCCGGCCGCGGAACCCGGATTGGCCGCAACCATGAACTCGATCCGGTCGATTCCCCGGGCGCCGGCGTTCGACAGGTCGAGCGGTTCCACCCGCGTCTCGAACTGCGCCTTTTCCAGCCTGAGCGGCGGCAGCTCGCCGGCAACCTCCTTGTCGAGAGCTTTCGCCGCCTTCTGGCGCCTGGCGCTCAGCGCCAGAGCGCGGGCGGAGAAATCATCGCGCGCCGCCGCGCAGGCCTCTTCAAGAGCCAGCGTCTTGGCCTCGTCATTCTCGATCGCGTCGAGCTGCTCCTGCAGCCGGGCCACGATCTTCGGCAGATCATCGACATTCGCGCGGTGCTTTCGGGCCGCCGCCCGCAGCGCAAACAGCCGCTCCTCGGCACGCTCAAGGTCGGCCGGATCGAATTCGACAGCGCGCAGCGTATCGACGACCGACTTCCTCGCTTCGCCGATTTCGCTCAGCACGCGATCAAGCGACCTGACCACCTCGTCGAGGGCTCCACCGGCGTCCTCGCTCTTGCGCTCGAGCCGCCGCAGCGCCGCGTTGAGACGCGCTTCCGCCGTGCCGTCGCCAGACAGCGCGTCCTCGGCTTCACGCAGGTCGTCGACGAATTTCTCGGCATTCATCATCACCTGACGGCGCGCCGCCAGATCGGTCTCTTCATCGGCCTGAGGGTCGAGGGTCCGAAGCTCGTCAAGCGCATGCTCGAGATAGTCGCGCTCGCCCCTGACCCGGTCGACGGTTTCACGATGTTCAGCGAGCGATGCCTCAATCTTGCGCCACTCAGCCCATACCGCGGAAATTTTCGCAACGTCCTTTTCCAGGCCGCCATAGGCGTCGAGCAGCGCGCCGTGCACGTCCCTGTCCAGAAACGCCCGGTCATCATGCTGGCCATGAATTTCGGCGATCAAGCCACCGATTTCACGCAACAATGTCACGCTGACCGGTTGGTCGTTGATAAAGGCGCGGCTACGTCCGTCGGCCATTTGCACGCGGCGCAGCAGGATTTCGTTTTCTTCGGTGTCTATATCGTTCTCGTCCAGCAGGTCGAACACCGCGTGCCCGGAACGCGGCACCAGTCGGACGGTGACAGATCCCTTGTCCGCACCTGTGCGCACCAACGAGGCATCGCCCCGGGCGCCAAGCGCCAGTCCAAGCGAATCGAGCAGGATGGACTTGCCGGCGCCGGTCTCCCCGGTGAGCACGGTCATGCCCGCGCCGAGATCGAGATCAAGGCGTTCAATCAGAACGATATCGCGAATCGAGAGCGTGGCCAGCATGTGGCCCTGTATATCAGAATGGGTTGACTGAACTAAACGCTTTGCTGATCCAGGAACCTTCGTCCTCGCGCACTTCCAGGCCGTCGCTTCGAACCAGCGTATAGGCGTCCTTGTACCATTCGCTGTTGGGATAGTTGTGGCCGAGAACAGCCGCCGCCGTCTGCGCCTCACTCTTGATCCCGAGCGACATGTAGGATTCCGTCAGGCGCAACAGCGCTTCGGGCGTGTGCGAGGTGGTCTGGTACTTGGTCACCACCGTCTTGAACCTGTTGATGGCCGCAACATAGGCAAGCTTGTTGAGATAATAGCGGCCGACCTTCATTTCCTTGCCGGCCAGGTGGTCCTTTGCCAGGATCGCCTTGGCCTGGGAATCACGGGCATAAAGCGTACCGGGATAGCGCCGCTCAACCTCTTCGAGGGCCGAAAGCGCGGCGTTAGTCACCTGCTGGTCGCGGCCGACATCGACGATCTGCTCGTAGTAGCTCAGCGCAATCAGGTAATAGGCATAAGCCGCATGCTCATGGCCGGGATGCAGCGATATGAACCGCTTGGACGCCCCAATGGCATCGTCATAGGCGTTGCGCTCGTAATGCGCATAGGCGGTCATCAGGATCGCCCGCCTGGCCCATGAGGAATAAGGATGCTGCCGCTCGACCTCTTCGAACTGAACCGCCGACTTTTTGTACTTTCCGGCGCGCAGCAGGTCGAGCCCCTCGTTATAGAGTTGGGCCACCGGCTCATCGCCTTCGGGCAGCTGATTGGCCGGGTCCGCGTCAGTGAACGCGGGCGGTTGCTCCGGATCACCGAAGGCATCGTCCCACATGCCCGACACGCTAGAGCAACCTGACAGGATCAAAGCCCCCGCCACCAGGTAGAATCCCGTCAAAAGTGGTCTCAGCACGCGGCGCGACATTCCAGCCGTACTACCCATATACCTGCCATACATTTGTTGTTTCACCCGCGCCAAAGCGGCCATTCCACAATATAGGGAAGTTTGGCCCGCTTACCGACCCTGAATCAAGAGCCTCGCGCAAACTTGAAACGGTTCTATCGCAAACACGGTAAACGCGCCAGAGCGCGATTGCCCGCCTCGGCAACATATCTGTAAGAATGGTAAAACCCGGCGGAAGTATGGCCGCCGGGTCTTGTGTCTGGTGAATGCGAGAAGTGCTGGCTAGTTCGCCTGACGGCGCAGAAACGCCGGGATCTCAAGCTGCTCGTCGTCAAGCGCAGGATCGATCTGGCCGCCATCCTGGCGCATCTGGGTGGGAGCGGCCGCCCGGGCCTGGATTGCCTCGGGCCGCGGCTCTTCCGCCCCAAACTGGTTGCTCAGCGTGGGCTCGACAGGGTCGACCGGAATCGCGACCGGCTCCTTGCGCCCCAATCCGACATTGGCCAACCGTTCCAGAAAGCCTTTACGGCGCGACTGGGCGTGATTCGCCAAATCCTCGACCACCTGCCCTTTCTTCGCCGCGATCTGGCGCTGGGCAATGGGTGGAAATTCTCCGATCTCCGGCATCCGCATGCCGGCCTGTTCCGCCTGCTGGGCATGCGCCGACGCCATGGCGGGCGCCGGTGCAGCCGGCTCCTGCTGCGGTTCGGGCGACGGGCCGCGCTCGATGCTGATTTCCGCCTCGTAGGGCGCATCTTCCGGCATCGGCTCGGGCGCAGCCTCGACCTGCTCCGGTTCGGCCGCTTCGGCGTATACTTCGTAGGCCGGTTCGCTTTCAGGCGCCGCAACTTCTGCTTCGGCGGGCTGGTCCGAATATTCGGAGCCGAACTCGGGTTGTGCACTGTAATAGTTGTCCGACTGGGCGCTCTCATAGACCGGACGCTCGATCGCACCTTCATGGCTGATGCCGGTGGCCACCACCGACACGCGCATGATGCCTTCCAGCGTATCGTCGAAGGTGGCGCCGAGAATGATGTTGGCCTCGGGATCGACCTCCTCGCGGATGCGCGTTGCCGCCTCATCGACTTCGTACAGGGTCAGATCGTTGCCGCCGGTGATCGAGATCAGGAGACCGCGTGCGCCGCGCATCGAGACATCGTCGAGCAGCGGATTGGCGATTGCCGCTTCGGCCGCATCCACGGCGCGTTTGTCGCCGGAGGCCTCACCGGTCCCCATCATCGCCTTGCCCATCTCGCTCATCACGGCGCGGACGTCGGCAAAGTCGAGATTGATCAAACCTTCCTTGATCATGAGATCGGTAATTCCGGCAACGCCTGAATAGAGCACCTGGTCCGCCATGGCGAAGGCATCTGCGAAAGTGGTCTTCTCGTTGGCGACCCGGAAAAGGTTCTGGTTCGGGATGACGATCAGCGTGTCGACATGCTGGGCCAGTTGATCGATGCCGCGCTCGGCCGTCTCCATGCGCCGCTGCCCCTCGAAGTGGAACGGTTTTGTGACCACACCGACGGTGAGGATCCCCTGCTCTTTCGAGGCCCGGGCAATGACCGGCGCGGCACCGGTACCGGTGCCGCCGCCCATCCCGGCAGTGATGAAACACATATGCGCGCCCGACAGGTGATCTATGATCTCAGGCAGCGCTTCCTCCGCCGCGGCCGCACCGATCTGCGGCTGCGATCCGGCGCCCAGACCTTCCGTCAGGGCGGCACCCATCTGGATGCGGCGTTCGGCGCTGCTCTGTGCAAGCGCCTGTGCATCCGTGTTGGCAACCACGAACTCAACTCCATCGAGTTGGGATTCGATCATGTTGTTGACGGCGTTTCCGCCGGCGCCGCCGGTCCCGAACACGGTGATCCGCGGCTTGAGCTCTGTAACGTGGGGCAATTTGAGGTTTATCGTCATCTGCTCAGTCATCGTGGTTACTAATGTCTCGCTAATCTTTGTTACTAAGGTGATAACAATTCGTTAACGCGGGTTTACCCGACCCGGGCAAATGCACCATTGCGGCACAAGGTTTAACCAAATGGTTAACGGCCATGCCTGACCGCCATGACTGATTCGTGTGGCGGCAACGAGTCATTGGGATGGCAGGCAAATGACCGGCGGGCGCCAGCCGCCTGCGCGCTTGAGAATGCCGAACACGGCTGCAATAGTGCGTCCCTATGTCGGAAATCTCCTCCCTGCCCGCTCTCCTGCGCTCAGCCGCATCCCACGCTCCGGATGCGCCGGCCTTGATTGAAGACGGCGGCGAGATCGCTTTTTCGGAATTGGAACAGAAGTCTGACGCCATTGCCGCAGGTCTGCAGGCAAGCGGTATCGATGCCGGAGACCGGGTCGCCGTATGGCTCCCCAACCGGTCGGACTGGCTGACGTGCCTGTTCGCACTCGCCAGACTGCGCGCCGTCTGCGTCTCGGTAAACACCCGGTTCCGCGCCGCGGAAGTTGAAGATATCGTCGGCCGGGCGGGCTGCTGCTGCCTGATTTATGAGCCAGGATTCAAGGGTATTGACTTTGACGGAATACTGCGCGCGGTTGATCCTGGGGCCCTGGATCGCGTCAAGCTGGTGGTCGGTGCGCGCGGTGCGGCACCGGGTGGCAGTGTTGCCCATGCCGATAACTTGACGTTATGCGATCTGCTCACATCACCCTCTGCCGCTCTGCCGGAACCCGAGCCGGATGACGGCGCCGTCGTCTTCACAACATCGGGCACCACGAGCAAACCGAAATTCGTTCTGCATACCCAGCGCTCGCTTGCAGACCATGCGCGCGATGTGGCGCGCGCTTTCGACTATGTGGCGCCGGACACCGTCCTGCTTCAGGCCCTGCCCCTGTGCGGCACATTCGGTCTCGCCCAGGCGATGGCCGGCATCGCCGCCGGCCGGCCGTCGGTGCTGATGCCCGCATTCGACGGCGTCCAAGCCGTTGATCTGATCCGGCGGCACCGCGTGACATCGTTCAACGGGTCGGACGACATGCTCAGCCGCATCTGCGAAGCCGCAAAACCGGAAAATCTGGAGACCGTCAAATGGTGCGGCTTTGCCGCCTTCACCCACGCCCGGGTCGACGACTTCGCGGAAAGGTGCTCTCGCGCCGGCCTGCATGTGGCGGGGCTTTACGGCATGAGCGAGGTTCAGGCGCTCTACGCCCGCCAGCCGCTTGGCGGCCCTGCGGCGGACCGGGCCAGGGCCGGCGGCGCCCTGACAAGTCCGGATGCCGAGGTTCAGGTGCGCGATCCGGACACCGGCGCGGTCCTGCCGGCCGGCCGGTCCGGCGAGCTTTACCTGAAGGGTCCGAGCCGCATGTGCGAATATATGGACAATCGCCAAGCCACCTCCGACGGCATCGGAAAAGACGGGTTCGTGCGCTCAGGCGATCTCGGCCATCTTCTCGAGGATGGCCGCTTCATATTCGAGACACGCATGGGCGACGGCATCCGTCTTGGAGGCTTCATGGTCAATCCGGCCGAAATCGACGCCTGGCTCGAGCGCCATGACATGGTCGCGGCATGCCAGACAGTGGGCATCACCATTGCCGGCCAGACCCGGCCGGTCTCCTTTGTCATCGCTGCCGACGGCGTGACCGCCGACGAACGAGCGCTTGCCGACCATTGCGCCGGGGGGCTGGCCAGGTTCAAGGTGCCCGAGCGTATCTTCACGCTCGAAGAATTCCCGACAACCGACGGACCCAACGGGGAAAAAATCCAGCGCGGGCGGTTGCGCGCCATGGCGGAGGAACGTCTGGGATGAGCGCCAAACCACTCAAGGCGGTGACCGTCGGGTCCTCCGCCGTCGACATCATCACGGTCATTGCCGATGAGAATGTCGAACGCATCACCATGGCCAACGCGACCGCGTCATTTCTGCTGCTCGAGCAGGGCCGCAAGATCGACGCGGAAAACATCTCGATCCATTGCGGCGGCGGCGCCGTCAATGTGGGCGTGAGCCTGGCGCGCCTCGGCTTCGGCGTCGCCGTGTTGTCCAAGGTCGGCACCGATGTCAACGCGGCCCAGGTGCATGAAACCCTGCGCGACGAAGGCATCGACGACAGCCTGCTCATCGAAACCAGTGAAATGGCGACAGGCGTCACGGTGATGATCTCCTCGCACGACCGCAACGCCACCATTTTCACCCATCGCGGCGCCAACACACTGCTGCGTTGCGACGAACTCGACAGCCAAAGGTTCGAAGGTCTGGATCTGTTGTATGTGGCGAGCCTCAGCGGCGGGTCTGCCGAGTGTTTCCCGCAATTGCTGGCAAACGGCAAGGCGGCCGGCGCCGTGGTTGCGGCGAACCCGGGCATCCTCCAACTCACCAACAGGCGCGGCGAATTCTTCGACGCCATCGAAAATCTCGACCTCCTCACCATGAACCGGGTCGAGTCCGAAGCCCTGCTCCCCGGAATGGCTGCGCCGAAACCCGTCAATCAACCGCTCAGCCTCGACGCCGAAGGTCCTGAACTGGTGACCCGGGGCCTGCGCTTCGAAGGCCTTCATCTGGAGCTGGAGCGTTTCGCCGCGGAGCTGCACGAACGCGGTCCGCGCTACATCATCATCACCGACGGCATCAAGGGCGCCTATCTTTCGACCGAAGGC
>JAJFHL010000374.1 GCA_021775615.1 Hyphomicrobiales bacterium | reverse complement strand
TTGGGCCGGGGGAGAGGGCTGGCTATGGCCCGAACACCCAAAAACAATCGGTTGGGCCGGGGGAGAGGGCCGGCAAGGCGCTGCGCAAAGTAAGAGCTCACTCGATAGTGAGCGTTCCGGCGAAAGCATCGCGCAGGAATTCCGCGGCCAGGCTCAGGCCGGCGCCGTCGATGCCGTGGCCGATGCCCGGTGAAACATGCCACCTGACCGGGACGCCGACGCCGCCAAGCGTCTGACTTGCCTGGTGGATCGCCTGCACCGGAATGACCTCGTCGGCCTCGCCGTGCACCAGGAGAACCGGCGGCTTGACTGTGATCTGGTCTTTGAGATGTTCGGGCCCCGCGAGCGCGCCGGAAAAGCCGATGATCGCCGCCGGCGGCTCGGCGCGGCGCAGGCCGACATGCAGCGACATCATGGTGCCCTGGCTGAAGCCGACCAGGGCGACATCGGCCATGGCGAGGCTGTGGCGTTCAAGCTCGCTGTCGATGAACTGGTCGAGGACGGGGGCGGCCTGCTGCACGCCCTCCCAGTACTCGTTGGGATCGAGCCGGGTGATCGGGAACCACTGATAGCCAAACGGCGTGCCGGCGCAACGCTCCGGCGCGTTCGGGCTGACGAAGGCGGCATCGGGGAGGATCGGCTGCAGCTGGGCGCCGATGCCGATCAGGTCATTGCCGTCGGCGCCATAGCCATGGGCGAAAATGACCAGCTGTTTTGGTGCGCCGCCGGAGGCGGGCGGGACACGGGGGCCGTCGATCTCGGGAATTGTCATATGTCGAACTGCAGCTTGCGTTGGAGCGAAGCGGGATACCAGATCACGGGACGATTGTCTGCATCAGACTTTTTGCATCAGGCTTCTGGCAGCTTCGATGCCGCTTGTGTGTGCGCCCGCCACGGTGGCCCATTCCGAAGCGCTGCAGGCCTCGCCGGCAAACCAGATGCGATCGCCGACGGTTTCGCGCAGGGCGCGGCGCAGGTGGTGCGCTCCCGGCTCGGCCGAGGCGTAGGACCCGAGCGTCAGCTGGTTGCGGGACCACGCGGTGGCATGTCCCTTGATGAACTGATCGTCGACATTTGAACCAAGCATCTTGCGCAGCTCGCCAAGCCCGAAGTCGATCATGCCGGCCTGGCCTTCGCCTTCCAGGTCGCGGGCAAAGGCGCCGCCGACCTCGCAGAGCGAAAGGTGGGTGCCCGAAACGTTGGCCAGCGTTCCGATGGCGCGCGGCGATCCGCCGTCGCCGTTCGGTACCCGGTGGAGGAGATAATGGTCATCGCCCACCCCGAAGACGTTGTCCCTGAACTGCAGGGCAATGTGGTTGTAGGTCCCCATGGTGATGCCGGCGAAGGCGTCCTGCTTGCCCGGAGGCAATGCCGGATCGAAGCGGATCGATCCACCCGCGAGCACGCCGGTCGAGACCGTGACGAGACAGGCTTTCGCGGAAATCGTTCCCTTGTTGGTTTCAACCGTAACGCCGCTGCCGCCCCACCTGATCGTGCGGGCGCGGGTGCCCAGTTCCGCTTCGACGCCGCGGGCGCTGTGCGCCAGAACCGCGCCGAAACCCTGGCGGCAGAACCAGTCCTTGCCATCCTCGCCCGACCACCAGTCGGTGCAGGAAAAATGGTCGAAATCCTTGCCCATTTCCCATGGCCCGATGACGAAGTGAACCGTGTCGCGCCAAACGCCCCCGTCGGGCATCACGGAGGCGGGGCTGACATCCCTGCCGGCCCGGCCGGCCTGGGACATAGCGGAAATGGCGGCTTCATAGGCGGCGGAATAGGCGCGTTGCTCCGCCGCCGTCGCCGGCCGGTCGCCGACATAGAGGACCTGCTCATCGGGAGCGGGGTAGATGTCGAAGCCGTTTTGCCGGCCGTAACTGGCGAAGGGGTTTTTGTTCCCCCGGTGCAGCCAGTGGGCCCCGAGATCGAAGGGCACGCCGAACATGGACGTGTCGGTATGAGCGCGCCCGCCAATGCGGCTGCCGGCTTCGATCAGCACCACACTATGCCCCGCCTCGCGCAACGTGCGGGTCGCGGCAAGGCCGGCGGCGCCGGCGCCGATGACAACCGCGTTCGGGTTGGACGTTGCGGCCCGGGCCGGCAGCAAGGGCGCCGCCGCGAGAGCGGAGGCACCAGCCAGGAAACTGCGGCGTGTCGTTCGTGTTCGATGCCGGATACCGGTCATGTCATCACCAATTCTGTGGGCGGCCCTTCACGACCCGATAGTAGGACCAAAGAACCCGCGCCGCCACCGCCCGCCATGGCCGCCACGGTTCGCCAAGCGCCGTCATTGCCTTGTCGTTGGGCCGCCCGTCGAGCCCGAAGGCATGCTCGGCGGCGACCTGCAGGGCCAGATCGCCGACCGGCCACGCGTCGGAGCGTCCGAGGCATCCAAGGAGATAGATGTCCGCTGTCCAGCGGCCGATCCCCTTGATGGCGACGAGGCGCTCGTAAACCTCTTCATCGGGCAGCGTGTCCAGATGGTCGGGATCGCAATGGCCGCTGGTGAACGCCTCGCACAGGGCGCGGATCGTCTTGACCTTGGGCCGCGAACAGCCCGCGGCGCGCAGGGTGTCGTCGTCGAGGCGCGCCAGGTGCTCCGGGGTCATGGGCGCCAGCTGTTCCTCCATGCGGGCCCAGATCGCGTTGGCGCTGGCGGTGGAGAGCTGCTGTCCGGTGACGATGTGCATAAGCCCGCGGAACCCGCCCTCCGAGCGGCGCAGGGGTGGCAGCCCGGTCTCGGACACCAGCTCGGCAAAACGCGGTTCCCGGTCGATGAGGACTTCGAGGCCGCGTTCGATATCGGAAATGGTGGAGATGATCTGCATATGTGCCCGGCCGGTGTTTTCGAGGCCAGCTGTTTGACCCGCGACGGCCTTTCCCTTAACGCAAGGGCAGAACCCTGGCAAACCGGATGGCTGAGAACTGTGATCACGTCCTCATGAATTCAAATCGTCCCGTCGTGCGCTTTGCGCCCAGCCCCAATGGCGAGCTGCATCTCGGCCATGCCTATTCGGCGCTCTTTACCGAGGCCAGGGCGAAGGCCCTCGGCGCGCGGTTGCTGGTGCGGATCGAAGACATCGACCTGGTGCGGTCGCGCCAGGAGTATGTCGATGGCATTTTTGAGGACCTTGCCTGGCTCGGACTGGAATGGGAACTTCCGGTGCGCCGCCAGTCGGAACACTTCGGCGACTACCGTGATGCTCTGGCGCGCCTCGACCTGCGCGGCGTGCTCTATCCCTGCTTTGCCACGAGACAACAAATCCGTGACGCCGTGGCGGACGCACCCGATCATCCTTTGGACCCGGACGGTGCGCCGCTTTATCCCGGCCTTTCCAAGGGAATGCCCGCCGTCGAGCGCGATGCTCTCATGGCGGCGGGCACGCCGTATGCAATGCGGCTGGATATGGAGCTCGCCATGGAAATCGCCGGTCGGCTGACCTTTGAAGAGCATGAGTGCAGGCCGATCGGCACTGTCCATGCCGATCCTGCCCAGTGGGGCGATGTGATCGTCGCGCGCAAGGACGTCAAGACCAGCTATCATCTTTCCGTCGTGGTCGACGACGCCCTGCAGGGCGTCAGCCACGTGACCCGGGGTCAGGACCTGTTTCACTCGACCCACATCCATCGATTGCTTCAGGTGCTCCTCGACCTGCCGCAGCCGCAGTACTACCACCACGATCTGGTGCGTGACTACGGCGGGCGCCGGCTGTCGAAAAGCGCCAGGGACAAGAGCCTGCGCGCCCTGCGCGAGAACGGCACAACGGCGCGGGACATCCGGCGTCAGCTCGGGTTTACGTGACCCGGCTCAGACTTCAACTGATTGTGTGTGGGGGAGATGGGTGCTCGTTGGGGGCTTCGAGCAGGCGTGTCCAAGGGAAAAATGCGTCCACCGCCGCACGGGCGATGGACGCGTTTACTCTAACCGGTACGCACTTGCGCTACAAACTTGCCGACCTCATCTTTAAGAGTGGTGGCCTGCTCAGACAGTTCGGTTGCCTTTGACATGACCTGGCTTGACGCGGTGCCCGCCTCCTGGGAGGCCTGGGTGACGCCGGAGATATTCTCCGACACTTCGTGGGTCCCCGTGGCCGCCTCCTGGACGCTGCGGGCGATCTCCTGGGTGACCGCGCCCTGTTCTTCCATGGCCGACGCGATCGTTGCGGAGATCTTGTCCAGTCCCTCGATGACCGTGCTCACATCGGCCATCGATTCAACCGCCTCGCTGGTTGCGTTCTGGATTTCCTTGATCTGCGCCGAGATGTCGCCTGTCGCCTGGGCGGTCTGAGTGGCGAGCGTCTTGACCTCATTGGCGACCACGGCAAACCCCTTGCCGGCTTCACCGGCCCGGGCCGATTCGATGGTCGCGTTCAGCGCCAGGAGATTGGTCTGCTCCGCGATGCCGGAGATCAGGTTGATCACCTCGCCGATTTTTTCGGCCGTCTGCGCCAGGGTGCCCATCCGTTCCGTGGTCTTGGCAACCTCGGCCACAGCTTTCTTGGATTCGCTCGACGCTTCCGCGACGCGCTGGTTGATCTCGCCGATGGACGAGGTCATCTCCTCCGTGGACGAAGCCACGGTCTGGACATTGGTAGAGGCCTCTTCGGAGGCAGAGGCGACGGCAATCGCCTGGCTGCTGGTCTCTTCGGAAATGCTCGCCATCGCCTGCGCCGTGGTCTGCATTTCCGCCGCAGCCGCCGAGACGCTGGCGGCGATGCCGCCGACGCTTGAATCGAAATCGTCGGCCAGTTCCGCCATCATCTTCTTGCGCTCCAGCTCGGCGTTTTCCTTCTGGCGCGCCTGGTCCGCTTCCATTTTCTGGGTTTGGACCAGGTTCTCCTTGAAGCCCACGAAAGCTTTGGCCACTGCCCCGATCTCGTCATCGGCGTAGACCTTGACGTCGACGGATGTGTCGCCGGCGGTCAGGGCGTCAAGACCTGTAACAACCTCCGCCAGGGGACGTGAAATGCTGCGGCTGACAATCCAGTAGGCCAGACCGAGCCCCAGCACAAAGGCGATGGCCGAAACGGCGCCCAGGAGCTGGATGGCGAAATGTTCATGCTCCTCGGCGGTCGTTGCTGCACGGGCGGTGAAGTCCGCGACCTTGGTCAGCAGGGCCTCAAGCGAATGGTCGAGTTCGTCTTCTTCCGCCTCGATCGCGGGCAGCAGGGTCAATGCTTTTTCGGTGTTTCCGGCGACAAGCTGCTTGAAGACTTCGATCGCCCGGTGGTCGTAGTCCTTGTGCTGCACTTCGATCGTCTTGAGGCTTTTGAGTACACCTTCGAACCTGGCGCGGACCTCGTCGGTCTCGGCGGTGTCGATGTCATGCTCGACGAGCTTTTCCGCTGCAAGCACCTCGTTCTCGATCTGCGGCGTCAGGCGCTCGAATTCCGCCACCGCCTTCTTGAATTCTTCTCTCGCGGCAGGGTGCGAGTGCATTTCTTCGCCGGTGCGCACACCGCGTTCGAAGTTGATCGCCTGCTCCAGCTGATGAATGGTGATCTTGGTCAGGGCTTCGGTGAGCGGGATGTCCCGCTCGGCGATGTTTTCGATCTCACCACCGATCTTGTTCATCTGCCAGATGCTGGTTCCCGCGACTGTGGCCAGGAGTATCAGGCAGAATCCGACAACGGCCATGACTTTGGTGCCGACCTTCATCGATGTGCCCCGGCGGGATGTTGCTGCGCCGATCAGCTTGCTCTTTAACGTCATTTGAGTCTTTCCCTCTTGCCCCAGTGTCACGGCCGCATGTGGACGGCCCGTCGGCTCTATTTGCCGCTGATGAACAGCCGGTTCTGTGCCGCCTGAACAGGACGGGCGTTTTCACCGACAATTTTCATGAATTTCGAGATCTGCGTGGCACCGACCTGTATCGACGCGTCCATCACAAACCAGTTCACGCCTTCCGAACACGGCGGCGTGGTGAGCGAGCCCTTGTAGTGATGGTACTGCCGGCTCGCGGGGAGCAGGTCGCGGGCGTTGATGACCACGCCGGGAACCTGTTCGGGGTGGCCGGCC
>JAJFHL010000373.1 GCA_021775615.1 Hyphomicrobiales bacterium | reverse complement strand
AATGCGGCACGCCCCGAGCGCAAAATGCATGAGCTCACCGAGCAGATGCGCCAGTCGATCGCGCGGCCGGTGGAACTCAATCCCCGCGAGGTTTTTCTGACGGCCAGTATCGGGGTGTCCGAGTATCTGCGCGACGTGCTGGGTGCGGCCGATGTCCTCAAGGATGCGGAAATCGCCCTTTACGAAGCCAAGCGCCGCGGCAAGAACAAGATCGAGTTCTTCCGTCCGACCATGCGTGACGACCGCTCCAAACTGATCGAGATCGAATCCGATCTCAGGCGCGCACTCGACCGCAATGAAATCGAAGTCGCCTATCAGCCGATCTACAATATCGCCACCGACAAGCTTGCCGGTTTCGAGGCGCTCGTCAGGTGGCGTCACAAGAAACATGGCCTGCTCGGTCCCGATGAATTCATCGGCGTTGCCGAGGAAACCGGAATTATCGTCGACCTCGGGCGCTATGTGATGGGCGAGGCGGCGCGTCAGCTGGGCATCTGGCAGCGTGTGTTGCGGCCGTCCGACCCGGTGTTCGTGAGCGTCAACCTGTCTTACCGGCAAGTGCTCGATCAGAACCTCGTCGATGACGTCAAGACGATCATGAGCCGGGAAGACATCACGCGCGGCAGTCTGAAGCTGGAACTGACCGAGTCGCTGGTCATGGAGAATGTGGAGTTGTCCGCTCAGGTTCTCCGCAAGCTCAGCGACATCGGGGTGGCGATCCTGTGTGACGATTTCGGCACCGGCTACTCTTCGCTTGCAAACTTGCAGAGGTTTTCTTTCGACACCCTCAAGGTCGACAAGTCCTTTGTTGAAGCCGATCCCGAAGACGATGCGGCGATGGTCATTCTGGAATCGATCATCATTCTCGCCCACGATCTCGGCATGAGGGTTGTCGCGGAAGGGGTCGAAAGCAAGGAACAGCTGGAACGTTTGCGGCATTTCGAATGCGACTTTGCCCAGGGGTTTTACTTCGGCGAGCCCTTGACCGCACGGGCCGTGGTCGAGGCGCTGGGCGGCAAGCCGCATGTTGTCGAGCAAAATCGTCGACGCACTCCGCGAGGGTTCCTCGGAAAATTGATGCGCTCCGGTGCCGGTGGACCGGAAGAAGAGCCGGCCCCCGCGCAGTCCAAGCTGAGGTTCGACCCACAAGATCAGGGGCCGGCCATGCGGCCACGTCCCGAGCCCGACGCGTTGCCGCCGCCCTCGCGCAGCTTCTTGCCCGACCCGGAGCCTGCCGACGACATTCCCGTCACCAGGGAGCGCCGGCATGAACCCGAGCCTCGGCGCGACGCCGATCCCCGTCGTATGCCCGAACCGGTTCGCGAACCCGAGCACCGGCGCGCCTTTGAGGTTTCGCCTGCGGCACTTCGGCCGCAACAGCCTGAACTGGCGAACCACCCTGAACCGGCAAACCAGCCCGAGCCGGCGAACCAGCCCGAGCCGGCGAATCAATCTGAACCGGCAAACCAGCCCGAGCCGGCGAGCCAATCTGAACCGGTGAACAAGCCTGAACCGGAGAATCGGTCCGAGCAGGGCGATGTTGAGATGCCGGAGGAAGCTTCCGGGCCGACCGACAAGCCGGCGGCCAAACGCGGGTGGTTTTTCCGTCGCAAGGAGAAGAGCCCACCGAAGCAGGCACCCAAGCCCGCCGTTGCTGAGAAGCAGGAGCCGGCCGCGGAAGATGTGCCCCCAGCCTCGCCGCGCGCGGACGAGCCCAGGCTGGATGCAGCAGTGGCACAAGAGCTCGAGCTTGGCGCCTCCCTGCGAGACCTGGCAGGCGGCTCGGACGAAACGGAAACGGAAGCCCAGAGATCGGCAACCGCCCGTGCCAGGGAGCGTATGGCTCTGAGAACACCGGTTTCCGAAGACGCCTTGGATGACGAAGCGGACGCCGCCGAGGGCGATGCGGGGACCGGGGGCAAAGACGCAACCGTCGCATCGCACGAGCGTCCGGTGGTGACGCCGCCGGAGGCACCGGAGCCAACCGTCGACCGTGAAGAAATCGAGCAGGCGGAGAGTGCCGAACCGCAAGACGGGGACGAAGACAAAGACGGCGCCGAAATAGCGGATGACAGCGACAACAAGAGTGGCGGCGAGGAAAAAACCGGAAACGACACGCCGGACGACAAAGACGGTGCGAAGGAAATGCCCGGAGGCGAGATAGCCGCGACCGCAAATGCGCTGGCGGCGGCCCGCCGCACCCGGACCCAGCCGGTCGACAAGGCGAAAGCCGATGCCCCGCAGGAGAAAGCCGCGGTGCCTGCTGATGCTGCCGTGAAGCCGGATACCTCAGCGTCGTCTGACGATGACGGTCCGGACGTATCGGAAGAAGCAGAGGCGGACACCGGCCCCGATGATGACGACGTGGATGACGCCAACACCGATGCGGAACGTCAACTCGAGGAACTGGCCTCGGGGCGCAAGCGCTCGTCAAAACTCGCCAAACTGCTGCGGCGCAGCCGCAAACCCACGGCCGCCGAACCCTGACCAGCAGACGCGAAATCCCGGTCAAAGCGATTCCGTATGAACGTGAAACGCTCTGAAGCATTTCACGTTCATACGAAACAGCCCTGATGATCAGGCGTGTCCGGCCTCGCTGGACAGCATCGACATTGAGATACCGATCTTGGCCAGCGCCAGGTCGTATTTCCGGTCAAGGTTTTCGCCGAAAATGAGATCTTCGTCGGCCTCGCAGTGCAGCCAGCCGTTCGAAACAATTTCCTTGTCCAGTTGGCCCGGTCCCCATCCGGCGTAGCCCAAAGCAAGCAGCGCATGCCGTGGCCCGTCTCCCGATGCGATCGCACGCAACACGTCCAGCGTTGCGGTCAGGCCGATGGTTTCGTCGATCGGCAGGGTCGAATCGGCGGCGAAATAGTCCGCCGTGTGCAGAACGAAACCGCGGCCCATTTCGACAGGCCCGCCGAAGTGAACGATCAACTCGGACACGTCCTCGGGCAGGTTGATGCGCTCTTCTTCGGGAATGATGTTGAGCCGCGTGAGCAATTCGGAAAAATTGATGTTTTCCTGCGGCTTGTTGACCACGATGCCCATGGCGCCCTCGGCTGAATGGGCACACATGTAAATAACCGATCGATCGAACCTCGGATCGCCTATGCCCGGCATGGCGATCAGCATCTGGCCGTCGAGATAGTTAGCGTCGTCAGGTTCGTTCATCTGGCCTTCTCTGGAACTCCATGGCAAAGCCTACCCACTAACGCGGCGACATGGAAGGGCTTCATTGCGGCGCTAACGAATGATTGAGATTGATTGAAAACATGGGTGCACAGACTGATATATAGTCCCTTTGCACGGTTTCAACATGAGGGCTGCAGCCCATGCCGAAATCCCCGGTTCGTTTGTTTCAGGTCCTGCTCCTGGCGTTGGTTCTGTTTGCTCCGGCGGCGCACACGCAAGCGCAGCAAGCGTCGAAATGGGCGCAGGTTCTGAGCGGCCAGGCCCGCCTCGTGCGCGGCATCATGCAGTCGGACGGGTCAATCGAAGCCGGTGTGCATATTCAACTGGAGGATGGCTGGAAGACGTACTGGCGGGTTCCCGGTGACGCCGGCGTGCCGCCCGACTTCAACTGGGCCGGCTCGGTCAACGTGTCCGGCATAGAGGTTCTCTGGCCCGCGCCGGTCTGGTTGCATGACGCGTTCGGCGTAAGCATTGGCTACAAGAAAGAGGTGGTGTTCCCGATTGTGGTGAAACCCGCCGACTGGACCAAGGCGTCGACGGTCAAGCTGACACTGAATTTCGCCGTCTGCAAAGACATCTGCGCACCGGTACAGGCCGACCTGGTGCTCGATCTGCCGACCCAATCCATTATTCCGCAATATGCCGGGCTGATTGCGCGCTACATGACACGGGTGCCCAAGCCGGTCGATCAGGTGGACGGGTTGCGGGTCACCGCCGTGCGCATGGAAACCGCGGACAAGGACGTCTTTCTGATTGTCGATGTCAGTGACGATGGCACATCGCCCACCACGGATGTTTTTGTCGATGGGCCGGAGGAGTTTTACTTCACCGTTCCGAAGGAGGAAGCGAGCGGTTCGGATGGGCAGAAGCGGTATCGGATTCGTGTTGACGGTGCCACCGATGCCACGGTCCTGAACAACGCGGACGTGAACTTCGTCCTGGTGCAGGGCGACAATCGGGTTGCGCAAAGCTGGCGGCTGCAATAAATCCTTTCAGCGGACTGTTTCCGGTTCACGAACGAGAGCGCGCAATGCGTTCCCGCGTCCCGGTGTTCTCCAGATCTTCCGCCTCCGGCATCCGATCGGGGCGGCGATGCAAGCAACTTATCTCGTGAGAGGCGTATTATGACCATACAGGTAGGCGAAAAACTGCCCGACGTGACGTTCACAACAATGACCGCCGAAGGGCCGCAGCCGACAACCACCGCGGAGTTGTTCGATGGGCGCAAGGTGGCGCTGTTCGCGGTGCCAGGCGCCTTCACGCCGACCTGCCATCTCAATCATCTGCCCGGCTTCATGGAGCACGCGGCCGCCATCAAGGCCAAGGGTGTCGACACCATCGCCTGCGTCTCGGTCAACGACATCTTCGTCCTGAACGCCTGGGCGGAGAGCACCGGCGCTTCCGGCGACATCAAGTTCCTGGCTGACGGCAACGGCGAGTTCGCCAAGGCGACCGGGCTCGATCTCGATGCCAGCGGATTTGGCATGGGCCTGCGCCTGCAGCGCTTCTCCATGGTCGTCAACAACGGCACTGTCGAGGTTCTGAATGTCGAGCCCCAGGCATCGCAGGCCGACGTTTCCTCCGCCTCGGCGCTGCTGGAGCAGATGTAGGCAACGCCATCGGCGCTATTGGAACGGCTTCATACCCTCGCGGGCAAGCTCGTCGGCGCGTTCGTTTTCCGAATGCCCGGCGTGGCCCTTGACCCAGATCCATGAAATGTCATGGTCGCCCAGCGCCGCGTCGAGGCGCTGCCACAGGTCGACATTCTTGACCGGCTTCTTCGCCGATGTCTTCCAGCCGTTGCGCTTCCAGCCGGAGATCCATTTCGTGATGCCGTCCTTGACGTAGACCGAGTCGGTGTAGAGGCGCACCTTGCAGGGGCGCTTGAGCGCCTCGAGCGCCTGTATCGCGGCGGTCAGTTCCATCCGGTTGTTGGTGGTCTCCGCGGCGCCGCCCTTCAGCTCCTTCGCGGTGTCGCCACGGCGCAGGATGACGCCCCAGCCACCCGGTCCCGGGTTGCCGCTGCAGGCTCCGTCGGTGAAAATCTCTACGTCCGTTGAGCCGCTGTTCATGCCGCGTCGATACCATAGTCACGCACAGACTCCGCCGTACGGTGGAACCTGAGCTTGTTGAGATACTCGACCGGATCCTTGGGTCGAACGAGCGCCCCTTCGGGCGTATTGAGCCAGTCGTAAAGGCGTGTCAGTAGAAAACGCATCGCCGATCCGCGCGCCAGCAGGGGCAGGGCGTGATACTCCGCGTCTTCCAGCGCACGTTCTCCCTGATAGGCCGACAGCAACGCCCGCGCCTTGGTCACGTTGAACGACCCGTCAATCTCGAAGCACCAGGCGTTGAGGCAAATGGCGATGTCATAGGCATAGGCATCGGTGCAGGCGAAGTAGAAATCGATCACACCGGAAAGCCTGTCGCCGAGAAAGAAGACATTGTCGGGAAACAGATCTGCGTGAACGATCCCGGCCGGCAGTCCTTCCGGCCAGTTTCTCTCGATATCGCCGAGCTCCGAGCCCAACTCGTCATACAGCCCCAGAACAACGTCGTTGGACCGTGCGCCGCACTGTTCCAGAAGCGGCCGCCACGAGGGCCAGGACAACGCATTCGGCCTGGTCATTGAGAAATCCTGCGACGCCAGGTGCATGCGCGCCAGCGCCGCACCCAGAGCGCTGCAGTGGCGCCCCGTCGGGCGCCTGATCCACATGCCCTCGAGAAACGTGATCAGCGCGGCGGGCCGCCCTGCGAGTTGTTTCAGGGTGTTTCCGGCACGGTCCTCGACCGGTGTCGGGCAGGTAAAGCCCTTCTGGGCCAGATGCAGCATCAGGCCGATGAAGAACGGCAGGTCCTTCGGATCGACGCGCTTTTCGTAGAGCGTCAGGATGAACGCGCCCGTGTCCGTGTGCACCAGAAAGTTCGAGTTCTCGACACCTTCGGCAATGCCCTTGCACGACGTCAGCGAGCCGACGTCATACTCGTCGATGAACCGGGCGAGTTCGTCATCCGGCACTTCCGTGTAAACGGCCATGGTCGCAAGTACGGTTTATTCGGCCGCGTCTTGGCGGAGTTCTCTCGGGATCTTGAAGGAAACGTTTTCTTTCCTGGTCGTCACGTTTTCGATGGTGATGTCGAAACGTTGGCGCAAGGCGTCGATGACTTCCTCGACCAGGATTTCCGGCGCCGATGCGCCGGCGGTGACGCCCACGATCTTGGCCGCATCGAATCCGTCCCACTCGATTTCCTCGGCGCGTTGCACCAGCATCGCGTGCGGACACCCGGCCTTGAGCGCCACTTCCACCAGCCGGCGGGAGTTGGAACTGTTCGGAGCGCCCACGACGATCAGGGCATCGCAGGCCTCGGCAATCTCCTTTACCGCCTCCTGGCGGTTGGTGGTCGCGTAGCAGATATCTTCCTTGTGCGGCCCGACAATGTCGGGGAACCGGCCGCGCAGGACTGCGACGATTTCGGCCGTGTCGTCGATCGACAGGGTTGTCTGGGTGATATAGGCGAGCCGGTCCGGGTCGGCCGGTTCGAAACGCGCCGCGTCTTCGACGGTTTCGACAAGCTTGATCGCGTCCTCCGGCAACTGCCCCATGGTTCCAACCACCTCGGGGTGGCCGTCATGGCCGATCAGAATGATTTCATATCCGTCCTTGTTGTGTCGCTCCGCCTCGACATGCACTTTCGACACCAGCGGGCAGGTGGCATCGAGGTAAAACATGTTGCGCGATTTGGCATCGGCAGGCACGGCCTTGGGCACGCCATGGGCGGAGAATATGACAGGGCGGTCGCCTTCGGGAATCTCGTCGAGCTCCTCGACGAAAACCGCGCCCTTGGCCTCCAGATCCTGGACAACGAAACGATTATGCACGATCTCGTGGCGGACATAGACCGGCGCGCCGTATTTCTGCAGTGCGATCTCGACGATTTCGATCGCCCGCACCACGCCGGCGCAAAACCCGCGCGGCGTGCACATCAGGATTTTCAACGGTTTCTTGACTGCATCTGTCATGCCGAAGAGCCTTTGCATCAGCGTCTGATTGTTCGCGGGTAATAGAGGGATCGCGCGAGGCGTTGTCAAGGGAAGGAATGGCCCATATCGCCGCGTAGTTACCCGTATATCGGCAAATTTTGCGTCGATCCCGATGTGTGCGGCGCCGCGCCCGCTTTGCTTGACATCTGACCCTTGCGGCCTATGCTTGCCGCCAACTTAAACAGCGTTAACGACTGAACTTTTAGGTGTACAACCCTTGCGGGAGAGATCGGGCAAATGCCCGACGCCGAAGGAGCAACCGCCCCGGAATCTCTCAGGCAAAAGGACCGTAAGGGGTTGCCGATCTGGAAAGCAGCTGCATCTCTTGATGCAGCTCACCGAAGGGGTAAGCTCGAACCCGGGTTTTTGGGGTTGGAGTCAAATCTCTCAGGTTCTCCGACAGATGGGGCACAGCCGGATCGATGATCCCGTGTGCCTGTACCAAGGAGAACCTTTATGAACGCACCATCATCCGAAGACGCCACCGCAGAGCGGGTGGAGCACACGCCGCTCTACGATCTTCATGTCGAGCTCGGCGGCAAGATGGTGCCGTTTGCCGGCTATTGCATGCCGATACAGTTTTCCGGCGGGATCATCGCCGAACACACCCACACCCGTGAGCATGCCAGCCTGTTCGATGTCTCGCACATGGGGCAGGCGTGGTTGCGTGCGCCCTCGGGCGTGGCGGCGCTGATGGAGCGCCTTGTCCCCGGTGAACTGCGGGCCCTGAAACCGGGCCGCATGAGATATACCCAACTGCTCAATGACGATGGTGGCATCATCGACGATTTGATGGTCACGAAATTCGAAGGCGCCGACGGAACCGAAGAGCTGTTCCTTGTCGTCAACGGGGCCTGCAAACATGGCGACTTTGCTCATATCGAAAAACACCTGGGCGGAGAGGCGGAGCTCGAGGTTCTTCCCGAACGGGCGCTGATCGCCCTGCAGGGACCGCAGGCGGTCGTCGTTCTGTCGTCGATGCTGCCCGACGTCGCCGACATGCCGTTCATGTCCACGCGGCACCTCCAGCTGGAGGGTCTGGACCTGATGGCCAGCCGGTGCGGATATACCGGAGAAGACGGTTTTGAAGTGTCGCTGCCTGGTGACGCCGCCGCCGACTTCGCGCGCCGCCTGCTTGACCTTGAGGGTGTTGCGCCGGCCGGTCTCGGTGCCCGGGACTCCCTTCGGCTCGAGGCGGGCCTGTGCCTCTATGGCAACGACATCGACACCACGACATCGCCCATCGAAGCCAATCTCACCTGGTCGATCAGCAAACGCCGCCGCGAAGAGGGCGGTTTTGCCGGCGCCGGCCGCGTGCTGGACGAACTCGCCAACGGGCCCAAGAGGCGGCTTGTCGGAATTACGCCGCAGGGTCGGGCGCCAGCCCGTCAGGGCGCGGTCATCCATGCGCGCGATGGCGGGGAAATCGGCATGGTCACAAGCGGATCATTCGGCCCCTCACACGGTGGGCCCGTGGCTATGGGCTACGTTCGTGTGGATCATGCGGAGGTCGGCGGCGAGATCGACCTGATGGTGCGCGGCAAGGCCCTGCCGGCGGAGATAACACAACTGCCATTTGTCCCGCATAGGTATTATCGTGGGCCCAAGAGCTGACCGAAATCACTCAAACGACATCGTCAAGGGGAGGAACTTATGAGCGTCGTCAAATATTCGAAGGAACATGAATGGATCCGGGTCGAAGGCGACATCGCCGTCGTCGGCATCACCGATCACGCCCAGGAACAGCTCGGCGATGTGGTGTTTGTCGACCTGCCCGCGGTCGGTACCGCGGTCGACAAGGGTGGCGACGCCGCCGTCGTCGAATCGGTCAAGGCGGCGAGTGATGTCTATGCGCCGCTGACCGGCGAAGTCGTTGAAGTGAACACCGCACTCGAAGACGATCCTTCCAAGGTCAATGCGGACGCGGAAGGCGACGGCTGGTTCATGAAGATCAAGATGGCGGACACTTCCGAACTCGAAGATCTGATGGACGCCGACGCCTACAAGGCCTTCGCCGAAGCCGAAAGCTGAACCGGAATCTGAGGAAACAGCCCATGCCGCACGCACGACCAAGCCTCGCCGACCTCGAGCCGGGCGCCAACTTCATCCGCCGCCACATCGGTCCGGGCGACGCGCAGATCGCCGAAATGCTGGGCGAACTCGGTCTCGGATCGCTCGATGAACTCATCGAGAAAGTCGTTCCCGAGGCGATTCGAAGCACCGAGCCGATGGACATGGCGCCGGCCAAGAGCGAACGCGAGGCCTTGTCGTATCTGCGCAAGATGGCCGGCCGCAACGTGGTCTTCACGTCAATGATCGGCATGGGTTACTCGGGCTGTGTCACACCGAAGGTGATCCTGCGCAACGTGCTGGAAAATCCGGGCTGGTACACTGCCTATACTCCCTACCAGCCCGAGGTCAGCCAGGGACGGCTCGAGGCGCTCCTGAATTATCAGCAGATGGTGTCGGACCTCACCGGCCTGGAACTGGCCAATTCCTCGCTTTTGGACGAAGGTACCGCCGCGGCCGAGGCCATGGCGATGGCGAAACGGGTCGCCAAGTCCAAGGCGGACGCCTTCTTCGTCGATCGCGACACGCATCCCCAGACCATCGCCATCATCAGGACCCGTGCCGCCGGGTTCGGCTTCGAAGTCATTGTCGGCGATCCGCAGGAGGATCTCGATGCGGAAACGGTCTTTGCGGCGCTCCTGTCCTACCCCGGCTCGAGCGGCGAAGTGCGGGACTACCGCGGCGTCATCGACAGACTGCATGACGCCAAGGCGCTCGCCATCATGGCGACCGACCTGTTGAGCCTGGCCGTCCTGACCCCTCCGGGCGAGCTTGGGGCGGACGTCGCCCTTGGAAATGCCCAGCGCTTCGGCGTTCCCATGGGGTACGGCGGGCCGCATGCGGCATTCTTCGCCACGCGGGACGAGTTCAAGCGCGCCATGCCCGGGCGCATCATCGGCGTATCTGTCGACCGGGCCGGCAAGCGGGCCCTGCGCATGGCGTTGCAGACCCGCGAGCAGCATATCCGGCGCGAGAAGGCGACCAGCAACATCTGTACCGCGCAGGTGCTCCTGGCGATCATTGCAGGCTGTTTCGCGGTCTATCACGGGCCACAGGGTATTTTGAAGATGGCCAACCGGGTGCACCGGCTGACCCAGATCCTGGCCGACGGTCTGACCCGCATGGGCTTTGAAGTGGCAACGCAGAGCTTCTTCGACACCATCACGGTTCATGTTCCCGGTCAGGCCGCCCGCATCGCCGCCAAGGCGCGCGAAAAGCGCATCAACCTGCGTGTGGTCGATGCCGACCATCTCGGCATCTCCTTTGACGAGACGACACGCCGGGTCGAGTTGGAGCGGGTCTGGACCTGCTTTTCCACCAACGCGACGAGCAAGGTGACGATCGACGAGATCGATACCGACGTGGTGGAAACGATCCCGGACGATCTGCAGCGCACGAGCGCGTTCCTGACCCATCCGATCTTCGAGCTCTATCACGGTGAAACCGAGATGCTGCGCTATCTCAGGTGGTTGCAGTCGAAGGATATCGCCCTCGATCGCTCCATGATCCCCCTGGGGTCGTGCACCATGAAACTCAACGCCACCACTGAGATGATCCCGATCACCTGGCGTGAGTTCTCGCACATGCACCCGTTCTCGCCGCTCGACCAGGCTCAGGGCTACGAGCAGCTTTTCGAAGAGCTTGAGGCCATGCTGTGCGAGTGCACCGGCTATGATGCCATCTCGCTGCAACCCAACGCCGGCAGCCAGGGCGAGTATGCCGGCCTCCTGGCCATCCGCAAGTATCACGCGAGCAAGGGCGAGGGACATCGCGACATCTGCCTGATCCCGTCTTCCGCCCACGGCACCAATCCTGCCAGCGCCGTCATGGCGGGCCTGAAGGTGGTGGTCGTCAATTGCGACGATGAGGGCAATGTGGATGTGGCACACCTGAAAGCCCTTGCCTTACAACATGCGGACAACCTCGCTGCCCTGATGGTGACCTATCCTTCGACCCATGGCGTCTTCGAAGAGGCGATCGGTGAGATCTGCGGCATCGTCCACGATCACGGCGGTCAGGTCTATTTGGATGGCGCCAATCTGAATGCGCTTGTGGGCGTCGCCAAGCCGGGCAAGTTCGGCTCCGATGTGAGCCACTTGAACCTGCACAAGACCTTCTGCATTCCCCATGGCGGCGGCGGCCCGGGCATGGGGCCGATCGGCGTACGGGCCCATCTGGCGGAGTTTCTGCCCGACCACCGGGTGGTCGAGGGTGTCAATCCGGCAGCCGGCAACCGCGAGACCATAGGCCAGGTTTCAGCCGCACCCTGGGGCTCGGCGTCGATCCTGCCGATCTCCTGGGCCTATATCGCCATGATGGGCGCCGATGGCCTGCGCCAGGCGACGGCCATCGCCATCCTCAGCGCCAACTACATCGCCAAACGCCTCGCGCCGCATTTCCCGGTGCTCTACACCGGCGCCGGCGGCTTCGTGGCGCACGAATGCATCATCGATGTGAGGGAGATGAAGGAGGCCTGCGGCGTGTCGGTCGAAGACATTGCAAAGCGCCTGGTGGATTATGGCTTCCATGCCCCCACCATGTCGTTCCCGGTGCCCGAGACCATGATGATCGAGCCCACCGAAAGCGAAGCCAAGCGGGAACTCGACCGGTTCTGCGATGCCATGATTGCGATCCGCGCCGAGATTGCCGAAATCGAGGAGGGCAAGGCGGATCCGGAGAACAATGTGGTGCACAATGCGCCCCACACCCACGACCTGCTGCTGCACGAGTGGACCCTGCCGTATTCCAAGGCGCAGGCGTTCTTCCCGCTCCGGGCGTTGCGCGACTACAAATACTGGCCGCCGGTGGCCCGTGTCGATAATGTCTATGGTGACCGCAATCTGGTCTGCAGCTGCCCTCCCATGGACGACTATCGTGAGGCAGCCGAATAGGGTCTAGCTGCGGCGGCGAAGGAGACTCATGAGCAGACGCGACACGCCGTAGAGGATCGCGGCGTTGAGAGCGAAGGCGGCCGCGACCAGGGCAATGTTGACGACCATGGAACTGCTGTTGACCGTATCCAGGACAACAAAACTCCACGGCCAGGCGAGAAACAGCGCATAAAGCCCGACCAGCGGTTCGGTGCTGATGAACAGAACCGCGACCGACGCGACGCACAAGGCCAAGTAAATCGCCGGAGCTATGTAGCAGACCCATCGCATGACGCTATTCATAGCGCCTCTATGGTCCTCTTGGCGAATCTGCTAGAGCGGGATCAGGAAAAGTGGATACCGGTTTTCTGTCCGATCCCGCTCTTACATATGGGAATCGATCATGGTCGACCTGGGTGGGTCCACATAAGTCGACCGTGATCTAATGTGACGGCAGGCACGCACGGAAGTTAGGGCAGGATTGCACTGATCCCCGGGCGGTGGAGGGGTGGCATGTCACACAAACTGGCGAACAGCGTCGAGTATGTACGCGGGCATCTCGCGAGGCGGGTCTGGTACGCCTACATCGTCCGGGTGGTGCTGTGCTGGGCCGGCATCATCTTCGTCAGTCAGATACTGAACATCCTGCTGTTTGCGGTCCTGCGGCTGGACAACCCTTCATCTCCGTTTCGCAATGTGAACCTGCTTCAGTCCGCCATCCTGGCCGGGGCGGTGGTGAACATCATTGCCGTATATGTCTTCGTGCGCTGGTTCTTTCGTCATGTCGACCAGCGGCCGGTGACCGAATTGCGCATGGACCTGACGGCCGCGATGCCGGTTCTCCTCATCGGCGGCATTGTGTGCGCCGCGGCGATGCTCGGTATCGTCTTTACGATCGAGCATCTTGCCGGATGGATTGTGATCGACGAGATCGTCTGGCCACCGACGCCTGAACTGCTGAGCGCGGCGGCGGGCAGCCTCATTCAGTTCATTTCCGTCGGGTTTCTCGAAGAGGTGCGCTATCGCGCCTACGCTTATGCCTCGGGGGAGGGGTCGGTGCCGCGCCCCATGCTGATCTTGCTCACCGCTCTGGCCTTCGCCTTGCTGCACGTTCAGTACGATGCCTTCGGCCCCTTTGCGGTTATCAGTCTTTCCTGCATCGCCGTATTCTATATTGCGTCGCTGCACCTCTTCGGCTCGATCTGGTTTGGGGTCGGATTTCACGTCATGTGGGACTTCGCGCAGGTGTCGCTGTTCGGGCTGGCCTTTGCGTCCGGAGAGGACAGCGCCAGCCTGATCGATATCACACAGGCCGGCCCGCCGTTCTTTGTCGGCGGAGAAGCGTTGATCGAAGCCGGCTTTGTCTATTTCATGGTGTTCGTGCTGGCATCGGCTGCCGTATACGCGGTTATCCGGGGCAGGGCACGCCCCGCCTGAGCGCGGGTATCAGCTTATTGCGGGGCCGGTTGTGATCCATCCCTATATTCAGCCCATCGAAACCTCGGTCCTGCTGTTTCCGCTCGCTGCATTGGCACTGCTCATCCCGGTCTTCGCGTTTCAGTACCGCCGTTTCGGGCATCTACAGCTGTGGCGCTGGTTCGTCTTCAACTCGTTTCTTCTCTACGCGCTTGCCGCCATTGCCGTAGTGCTGCTGCCGCTGCCGGAGATCACGGCCGATTTTTGCGAGGTTCACAAGCGTACGCAGCAGCCCCAGCTAACGCCGTTCCAGTTCGTCGCCGACATCAAGGCGTCCTGGTCGCTCAGGCATTTTCAGCCGGCCGCGCTCCTGAGCAACCGCGCCGTCTTCCAGGCCCTGTTCAACTTTCTTCTTCTGCTGCCGCTCGGTGTCTATCTGGCCTACTACCTGCGCCTGGGCAGGCTCTGGGCCTTCGGGGTCGCCTTTGGTGTGAGCCTGGGATTTGAGGTCACGCAATATACCGGCATATTCGGCCTCTACCCCTGCGCCTACCGGCTGTTCGACGTTGACGACCTCCTGCTCAACACGGCCGGCGCGGTGACCGGCTACATGATCGCTCCGCTGTTCGCCTTTCTGCCGTCGATGGAGGCGGCAAAGCTGCCGGACGACAGAGCTGACGTTTCTCTGATGCGCCGTGCGGTTGCCTTCATTGCCGACATGGTCGCGCTGTCGGTGCTGCTGGAAGGGCTGTTCTTCGGGATCCATGCCGGTGGTGCATCCTACTTGCACGGTCTCGTCAGTGCGGCCGGAATCCTGGTCTGGTTCATCGCGGTCCCGGCCGCCACTGGAGGGTTCACTCCGGGCAAGTGGCTGGTCCGCATGAAGCTGGTGGCTGAAGACGGCACCGCCGCATCGCCGGTTCAGTTGGCCGTCAGGTACGGCATGCTCCTGCTCGCGCCGCTCAGCGCCAGCGGCCTGATTCAGCAGGCCGGCCAGAGGGACGGCTATTTCGATGGCTGGTGGGGCATTGTCCATCTGATGGTGATGGCTGTGTTCTTCGCGGGATTGTTCGTCTGGCCGATCTTCCGGCGGGACCACAGGGGAGCACATGATCTCCTGTCGAAAACCCACAATGTTGTGGTGCCCCTGCTGGACGGCACAGAGAACCCCGAAACAGAAAACCCCGGCACGTGAAACGGCCGGGGTCCTGGATCCGCGCTGCGGGAACGGTCAGTTGAGTTTGGACTGAACGTCCTTGATGCTTTGGGTGATCAGGTCGCTCGCCTTTTTGCCGGTGACCTCTGCCGAGATCAGCCTTTCGGCTGCGGCGACTGCCAGATCGGCGGCGGCGGCGCGGACGTCCTTGAGCGCCTGCGCCTCGGCCTGCTCGATCTTTTCCTCGGCAATCCGGGTGCGGCGCTCCAGCGACTCCTGCACCTTGGCCTGCGCCTCTTCGGCAAAGCGCTCGGCCTCATGCATGGCCTGGCTCACGATGCCTTCGGCTTCCTTTTCCGCATCGCGCTGCTTGCGCTGAAAGTCGGCGAGGATCGCCTGCGCCTCTTCGCGCAGTTTCTGGGCATCTTCCAGTTCCTTTGCGATGGCCGCCGAGCGCTCATCCAGCGCCTTGGTCACCATGCCCGGCACCTTGAAGTACACCAGCAGCGCGATGAACAGCAAAAAGCTGACCAGCACCCAGGTTTCCGGTTGTGCGAAGAAACTCATGGCACCTAACCCTTCATCGCTTCGTTGACCGCTTTGGTGATCTTGGCCTTGGTCGTGCGCCCGCCGATCAGTTGCGTGACGATGGCACCGGTTGTGTCGCCGGCCACTTCCTTGATCTGGGCCATCGCCGCGTCACGGGCTTCAGCGATCCGTGCTTCGGCGTCCGCGGTTTTCTTGGCAAGCTTTGCTTCGACTTCGGCGCGCTGCCGGTCTGTCTCCGCATTGAGCTTATCACGGGTTTCCTGGGCGATGGCGTGGGCTTTGGCCTTGGCTTCCGCCAAAGCGGCCTCATAGCCCGCGAGCGCTTTTTCCGATTCTTCCTTCAGCCGTGCGGCTTCGTCGAGATCGGCCGCAATTCGGTCGCGGCGCTGCTCGAGCACCCCGCTGATCTGCGGCAGCGCCAGTCTCGACAGCACGAGATAGAGGCCGAAAAAGACAATCGCCAGCCAGATCAGCTGAGGCGGAAACGTGGAGAAATCCAATTGAGGCATCGGATCGGCACTCCGTTTGCGGACAGCGGATTACGTTGCACTGGACCGTGCCCCGCTTCCCGCCTGCAGGGCGCCACCCAAATCGATGGCGCGTCGGACAGTTGTCTGATCTCGGCCGATCAGAACACGAATAGGATGATGAACGCCATCACCAGGCCGAACAGGCCGGTGGCTTCGGCGAGCGCAAAGCCCAGAAGCAAGTTGGCGAACTGACCGCCTGCTGCAGCCGGGTTGCGCAGCGCGCCGGCCAGATAATTGCCGAAGATGTGGCCGATGCCCACACCCGCGCCGGCGAGTGCGATACATGCAATGCCGGCACCTATCAGTTTTGCGGCTTCTGCCTCCATTTTAGGAACTCCCTGATTTGATAAAAGTTGAAGGGTTGATCAGTGGTGCATATTCAAGGCGTCGTTCAGGTAGATGCAGGTCAACACCGCGAAGACATAGGCCTGCAGGAACGCGACGAGAATTTCCAGTCCGGTGAAGGCGACCATGAACGCCAGCGGCATCCAGCCGCCGAGCACGCCCAGGCCGACAACAAACCCGGCAAAGACTTTGAGCATGGTGTGTCCGGCCATCATGTTGGCGAACAGGCGTACCGAAAGGCTCACCGGCCTTGTGAGGTATGAGATGACTTCGATCACCACCAGCAGCGGCAACATGACCATCGGGATGCCGGACGGCACGAAAAGCTTGAGATAGCCGATGCCGTGCTGGACGAATCCAAGCACCGTGACGCCGATGAACACCGCCATCGCCATGGCGAAGGTTACGATGATGTGGCTGGTCACCGTGAACGAGTAGGGCACCATCCCCAGCATGTTGCAGGCGAGGATGAACATGAACAGGGTGAAGATAAACGGGAAGAACGGCCGGCCTTTTTCGCCGACAACGTCGCGCATCAGGTTGGAAATGAACTCGTAGGCCATTTCTCCGACGGACTGCAGCCGGCCCGGGACCAGTTTCTTCGATCCGGTCAGCAGTAAAAGCGCGACAAGGCCCGCGGCGATGACCATCCAAAGGCTTGCATTTGTGAACGACGCATCCAGTCCGCCAAGTTTGATCGGAATAAGCGCGTGCACTTCGAACTGGTGCATTGGATCGACGGCAAGGCCGCCGCCGTCATGTGCACCGGCATCGACCGCATGGGTGCCGGTTTCCGGTGCTTGCGCGCCGGTACCAGGTGCTTCAGTGCCCGCTTCAGGCGTGCCTTCTTCAGACGCCACGTGACCCCACTCCCGTTCTTCGCGGTCGCCCCCATGGGCGCACCGCCTCGCTTCCGTCTCGCCTAGCCGCCCGGGGCGTCGTGCTCCGATTGGTCTTCAGCCTGTCTGCGCGCCTCTTCGATCTTGGCGGCCCGCATGACGTTCAAAATGCCGGCGGCCATGCCAAGGGGCAGCATGATCAAGAGAAACAAAGGGCTGGTGCCCAGCCACCAGTCGAGAAAATAGCCTAATCCGAAGCCGACCGCTACGGCGCATACCAGATCGACGGCGATTTTAAAGCCGAATCCGAGCCCCGAGCCGCGATTTTCTGACTGCTGATCCCCTCTGTGATCCGCCTTGCGCGCCTGTTTGAGACGCCGATCCAATTCTCCCAACTGGTCAGACGAAGGTCGCTTGCGATCATCGCCCATGACTTAGCCTCACATTCCGTGAGTCACCCCGCACACGCCGGGAGGATGCGGTTCGACACACCCCAAATTTCGGGCGCACCATAGTGCGGCCCCCCGAGGGTGTCAAGGCGAGTGCGTCAGGGCATAAGCATATGAAAATATTGATGTTTCATGCGTAAATCGGACCTGCGGCAATAGGTCAGGTCAGTTGGCGGGCGGAATCGGGCGGTCATCGGCCCAACGCCCTCTCCCTTGGTCCTTCGAGTGCCGATTCGCACGCGTGTTCCTAAACCCCGCAGCAGCACGGGCAAGTGACGGATGCACCTGAAATGTGGAGGCGCGAGTTCGCCGGCTGAAATGGCGCAATCGCCACTTTTGACTGGATGATCGGCGATGCCGGGTGCTGCGCCTTTGCCCCGCTGCGCGCTTGCCTACCCTTTGTGCTTGCGCCGGCGGCGACCTCAAATCGGCGCGTGCCGATGACGGTCTCAATTTCGATGGTATCGCCTCCGAGGTGCCTCCAGTTCTGGTAGTCCGCACCGTCGCAACGAACCCGCACCGACTGGCTGTTGAGACCGGCGACCCGGAATGTTGTCTTTGCCCCCGCTTTCGCCGGTGTTGCGGCATAGGTCTCTACGTTGAGTATGCCACTGTCGTCGTTATGCGCCCTGGAAATGCCGAGCGCTGGAAAGTCCACGCCTTCCACGGTGGGTTGGTCAAAGCGGTCGAGGTCGGGATCGTTGAAGATCCGCGACCAGGCGCCGGGACCGCCGACTTCCGCCACCATGGTGAGCGCGCTCAACTGGCCGCGCGGCCAGACTTCTCCCAGATGAAACCAGAAGCCGAACTCCGATGCTACCGCGCCAAATCCGCGCGGCTCGGCTAACTCTTCGACCAGCGGGCGCTGCCGGG
>JAJFHL010000372.1 GCA_021775615.1 Hyphomicrobiales bacterium | reverse complement strand
CCGTCCGGCTGCAGAACCTTGCGCTCATAGCGGTAGGAGAAGACCGGCTCGATCCCTGAGGAAACATTGTCGGCGAAGAGCGAAATGGTGCCGGTCGGCGCAATTGAAGTGAGAAGCGCGTTGCGGATGCCGTTCGCGGCGATGGCGTCGCGGATCTCCGCGTCCATGGTGCGCACATGGCCTGAGCTGAGATAGGCTTGCGGGTCATAGAGCGGGAAGGCGCCTTTCTCGGCCGCGAGATCGGTGGACGCCAGATAGGCGGAGCGCTCGATCGCCGCCATCCACTGGCGCGCCTGCTCGGCGGCGTCTTCAGCGCCATAGCGCAACCCGCACATGATCAGCGCGTCGGCAAGTCCGGTGACGCCGAGCCCGATGCGCCGCTTGGCCTGGGCCTCGTGCCGCTGGGCCTCGAGCGGATAGTTCGAAACGTCGACCACGTTGTCCATCATGCGCACGGCGGTGCGCACCACGAGGTCGAGCTCGCCGCCGTCGATGCCGGCATCGTCCGAAAACGGCCGGGCGATCAGCGCCGCAAGGTTGACCGAGCCCAGAAGACAGGCGCCGTAAGGCGGCAACGGCTGTTCGCCGCAGGGGTTGGTTGCCCTGATCGTTTCGCAATAGGAGAGGTTGTTCTGGCCGTTCACCCGGTCGATGAAGATCACGCCCGGCTCGGCGTAATCAAAGGTCGAGCGCATGATCTTGTCCCACAGCTCGGGCGCGCTGACCGTCTTGTAGCAGGTGCCGGCGAACATCAGGGGCCAGTCGTCGCCGCGCTCCACCGCCGCCATGAAGGCGTCCGACACCAGCACGGAGAGATTGAACATGCGCAGCCGGTTCGGGTCGCGCTTGGCCTCGATGAAGGCCTCGATGTCGGGATGGTCGCAGGACATGGTCGCCATCATGGCGCCGCGGCGCGAGCCCGCCGACATGATGGTGCGGCACATGGCGTCCCACACGTCCATGAAGCTCAACGGCCCGGAGGCATCGGCGCCGACCCCCTTGACCGGCGCGCCCATGGGCCGCAGCGAGGAAAAATCGCAGCCGATGCCGCCGCCCTGCTGCATGGTGAGGGCGGATTCCTTCAGCCCGTCGAAAATCCCTGAAAGGTCGTCCTCGACGGTGCCCATGACGAAGCAGTTGAAGAGGGTGACGGCGCGGCCGGTGCCGGCGCCGGCCAGAATACGCCCGGCGGGCAGGAAGCGGTAACCGTCGAGCGCCTCGAAGAAGCGCTCCGCCCATTGCTCGCGCTCGGCAGGCTTTTCCGCCTCAGCCAGAGCGGTGGCGACGCGGCGCCAGGTGTCCTCGATGGTGGTGTCGACAATCGCCCCGTCAGCCCGCTTGAAACGGTACTTCATGTCCCAGATCTCGTCGGAAATGGCACTGCGGGGCATGGAATCTTGTGGCCGCATCGGGGAGCTGCTCTCAAGCGTGTTTGAGAAGACAGACACTATATGGCGCGGGGTGGCAGTGCGTCAATGTTCCTGTTGTGTTCTGGTTAATGGGGGGCCACCGCATCGGTGAGGGTAATGGCCCTGCCTCAGCTCAAACCGGGAGTGCAGGCCGTGGCGGGTCGCTTTTCAATGTCTGATCGGCCTCACATTCCGGACCGGCTCTGATCGCGCCGCACACTTCCGAAAAGTTGTCAGAAACTGAAATCCAGCCGGCGCAGAAGTGACAGCTAGACCGGCCTGGCAACTTCGTGAATTGAAATCCGCTGCATGTGCCGTCTCTGCCCGTAATAGTCATTTATTGCGTAGTGCTGGGTTACCCGATTGTCCCAGACGGCGACCGTGTGCGGGGTCCAACGATATCGGCAAGTGAACTCCGGTCGCGCGGCATGTGCCCACAGGATGTGCAAAAGCGGCAGACTTTCCTCGACGGACATTCCTTCGAACCGTGAGGTGAAGGCACGGTTCACATAAAGCGCTTTGCGACCTGTTTCAGGATGGACTCGGATCACCGGATGCGCAGTTTCAATGATATCGACCCTGGTCCTTTCAAGGCCAGTTGCCTCAAATTTTCTGTCCTCGTCGGTCGGCGCGTGATCTTTTGAAACGGCACCGAACCGGACATCTTCTTTGCCATGCGGCATATCGCTGGAGTGGATGGCCCGCATTGACGACAACATTTCTTTCATGCCGTCTGTCAGGGTTTCGTAGGCCAGATACTGATTGGCGAACATCGTGTCACCGCCGAAGTCCGGGGTCTCTTTTGCATAAAAGACCGCGGCCATATGCGGCCGTTCGCGATATGTTACGTCGGCGTGCCAGAAGCCACCGATATTGATTGAACGGTTGCTGGCTTCTTTGATGACGTTGAAGACTTCGGGATACCCTTCAAGCGATGGCATTTTCAGTGGGTGAACGAAGGGAGCCGTATCGATCTCGCCGAAGCGGTTTGCGAATTCCCTGAGCTGATCTGGATTCAAGGGCTTCTGATCGGGCAAGAAAATCACGAGATGCTGGAGAAAGACATCAAGTACGGCCTCATATGTTTCATCACTTATTGGTCGTGATAAATCCACTTCGTAGATTTCGGCGCCGATGGTCCCGGCAATGGGCCGAACGTCGAGAGCCCGGTGACCGGCTGATGGCGTGGCGACACTAACCTCAGTCATGACATAGTCCTCCAACTGCTAATTGGCTGCCTCCTTAGGTCATGGACTCATAAATAACACACATTCTGTTTGGTCAGGAGGGTCCGAATGCTGGAAAACAGGCGCAAGATCAGGCCTTTTGCCTTATCGAGCATTATTTGCCTGCAGGCGGGCCCTCCTGGCCAAACCCTCCGGGCGCGCCGGTTATGCGTTGCGCGTGCGTTGCAAAGGTTTGAAAACCGGACGGTTTCCAGCACCTTTGCGCCTGCTCGCAACGCACATCCGTCAGCGCAGAATGGGTGCTATTTATGAGTTCATGACCTAGGCAAAGGTGGTTGATTTCGGATCAGGTCAGACGCCTTCTCTGCGATCATCACTGTTGGAATATTTGTGTTCGCACCGACAAGTCGCGGCATGATCGAGGCATCAACAACACGCAGTTTCTCCACACCGTGCACCCGCAACTGATCATCAACCACGCATGTATCGTCGCGCCCCATCGCAGCCGTTCCAACAGGGTGAAAGTGAGTATGGCAGGTTTCGCGGACATACCGGTCGATCACCTCAGGCGAGTTGCAATCCGGTCCCGGATCGAGTTCTTCGCCACGGAACAGGTCAAAGGCGTTGCGCTCATGAAGGTCCCGCGCCATGGCGAGGGCACGCCGATGGCATTCCCTGTCTTCCCTTGCTGTTAGGTAATTGTGGATCACGCGCGGCGGAGCAAGTGGATTGTCCGAAGACAAGGTGACCGTCCCTCGGGAGAGAGGGCGAAGCTGGCACCAGCTGATGCAGTAACCGTGACGCGTCATCGCCAGGGAGGGCACGGAACTGCCCGATCGGGCACGGAGAAAGGGCGCCATGTAGAAATGCAGATCCGGTCTCGCGAGATCGGGCGTACTTTTGAGAAAAGCCATCATACCCGCAGGATAATGCGACAATCCGCCGTCTCCGTTCGCGAGATATTGCAGCGCCGCCCTGCACTGCGCCCACAGCGTTTGCTCGCCGTGGAGCGTAACCGGTTGCACGCAGCTGCGTTGCACGAAAGATCCCATATGATCCTGAAGGTTCTGTCCAACGCCCGGCAGATGCTGCATCGGCTCGATACCAAAGCGTCTCAACCCATTGGCCGGCCCCAGTCCGGACAGCATGAGGATCTGCGGCGTCTTGTATGCGCCGGCGGAGATGATCACTTCCGCTGATGCCATGGCGCGGCGGCGCTGCCCGTTCTTGATATACTCAACACCGACCGCGCGGCGACCCTCGAAGAGAACCCGCGTTACCACCGCTCTGGTGAGGATTTGCAGGTTTTTCCGCCCCATGGCGGGGTGCAGGTATTCACGCAGCGGCGAGCTACGCTTTGCACGACCCGCGGTGATAGCATGCTGGGTCGGCGAAACCCCCCATTGAGACGCCCCATTGTAGTCTTTGGTGCAGGGATGCCCTGCCTCCCGGGCGGCCTGCGCGAAGGCGTCATACAAGGGGTGCGAGCCAAACTTGGAACGTACCGAAATCGGTCCGCTTCGACCCCGGTATGCGGCCTCTCCCGGCGCGCTCGATTCCAGACGTTTGAAGTACGGCAGGACGTCCGCATAGGACCATCCCGTGTTCCCCAGGCGCGCCCATTCATCGTAGTCCCTGGCATGTCCGCGAACGAACACCATGCCGTTGATGGATGACGATCCCCCCAACCCCCTGCCGTGCATGATGGATTGCGGACGCCCCGGCAGCTCCGGTTCTGCCCCACCCGCATACGTCCAGAAATACCGCTCCTTGCCGAACAGCCTGATGAAGCCCATCGGAATGGTGATGAGCGGGCTCCGGTTTGAACCGCCGGCTTCGATCAACAGAACATTGATCCCGTCCTCCTCGGACAGTCTGGCCGCCAACACGGATCCCGCTGAGCCCGAGCCAACAATGATAAAATCATGATGCATGTGCTTTGTCGCCGTGGGTGACAGAAGCATATTGTCGTTCCGAACGAAGGATTACAACCTGACATGAAAAGTGGTCCAACCGGCAAGCCTCTGCGTCGGACTGCTGGTCCGACGATAACTGTCCAGACAAAGCGGCGCGAATGTCCGAAGTGGCGCATGAATCGCCATGTCACTCTTCCCCCAACGATGTCCGCAGTGCCGTCGAAGGCAGACGTGACTCGATGAAACAGGGGTTTGCCGGTTAAGGTTCTGAAGAGGCTGGTGCTCTCGTGTGCATTGCGCGTGGAGATCTGCAGCGCCGTCTTGTAAATCCGCTGTGACGGCGTATCTCGATAGTTTCAGCGTGGAGCGTGAACAGGGCCGCTTTTGTGAACTTCAATGAACAAGCCGGGCTGGTACCGGTTCGGATATGCCGCAACCGCCGCCATGCCGAGCAGTATGCCCTCGTGCTTGCGGCCATGGGTGTCAGCTCGAAGATGGCGTTTGAGGGTGATACCCCGACCCTCTATGTCGCGAGAGAGGACTTTTCGCAGGCCAAGGAAGAGCTCGCCGCCTACGACCGTGAGAACGCCGCCCACCCGCCGGCGGCCCGGCGGTTGCGGTCGGCGCTGCCGCCGGCGGAGGTGGCCCTGGTGTATTGGGCTGTCCTGCTGTTTTTCTACGCAGCAGCACGGCGCGACGCGTTCTCATTCGACTGGGTCGGCGAAGGGGCGGTCCAGGCCGGCTTGATGCTCAAGGGCGAGTGGTGGCGCGCGGTGACGGCGCTCTTCCTGCATGTGGATGTTGCGCACCTGCTCGGCAACCTTGTGTTCGGGACATTCTTTCTGTTGCTCTTGGCTCAGGTCACCGGCGCCGGTATCGCCGGCCTGACAATGGTGGCGGCAGGGACGGCGGGTAACGTTCTGAACGCCGCGGTGCAGTCACCCGGCCACACATCCATCGGCGCCTCCACGGCTGTATTCGCCGGCCTTGGGGCGCTCGCCGCATTGCAGCAGGTGTGGCGGCCGCCGGACCGCAAATTCCTCTCCCTGCGCAACTGGGTGCCCCTGGCGGGCGGTGTGACGCTGCTCTTGTTTTTGGGGTTCAGCGGCGAGAACACCGACATCCTCGGCCACGTTCTGGGCTTTGGCTCGGGCGTGGCGGCAGGGTGGCTGCTTTCGAAGCGGGACCAGGTTTGGGACACCGATCGGGTTTTGCAGTGGAAATGCGCGGCAGCGGCCGGCGGGATTGTCGTGGTCGCCTGGGCCGCGGCGGCCGCGTCGTGAGACCGATGACGAGCCAAGGTGACTGCAACGCAAATCATCAGCGGGTGATCTGAGGGCTGGGCAATTACCGGGACACTATACTGATTTGTATACAAATAGGTGTAGTGTCCCCGTAATTGCGCTGCGCATGCCGCGACAATCAGAGGCACAGGCCTGGTTCCGACCATCTGAAACGTCGGAGCGTGAACAAGGCCCATTGCCCACCGCCTGCGCCTGTTGTGATCGCAGGTCATGCGTCTCCCGAAAGCTCGGGATCGTCGAGGTCGGTTTGCTCGAACCGGTCGCTCACATGGACATCGATCGTCTCAAGCCGTCCCGGACCCAGATTGCTGAATTTGTGCGGGATGTTCGCCGGGCCGAACAGGATGTCGCCTGCCTCGGCCTCGATCTTTTCCCCGCCGATCGTGAACAGGGCCCGGCCGGTTCGGACAATGAAGATCTCGTCGTAGGTGTGAACGTGCCATGTCGGTCCCTTGCCGATCTCCTCGGTTGAGTAGAAGAGAACCGTGGCGTCGGTCCCGACATCCTTTCCCTCAAACGTTCCGCTCCAGTGCCGGCCATCGGATGCCGAGACGCCATTTTTGATGAGACGAGGTTTGCCGGTCATTTGGGACTCCTGAGTGTTGATTGGGGGCACTGTTACAATCTCGCGTGCTGCGATTGACGTAGCGTGTCTCCGTGGCTTGTCAATGAACGGCCGCGCGGCAATTCTCCCACCGTCGCCGCAAATCGACCCGCAACGGTTTTCGGCCTTTTCATCAACATCGGCTCGCCCAATCCGCACCATACCTCGTGCACAAATGTCATGCAGTGTCGAAGGCGGAGATGTTCAGTTTCGCAGAGCACAACCGCAATTGCTGCAACGCTTGCCTGGAGGAAATTCATGTCGAACGCCCGGTCCGTATCCGCAAAAGCCTCTCTCGTTGCCCTGGCGATGACCATGAGCGCGATGTTTGCGCCTGCGCAGTTTGCCCAGGCCGCGGGCGGCGGCGGTGGCGGCGGTGAAACCGGCGATCCGCCGAACAGGTGCCCAAGCGGTTATGTCTGGAGCGTTTCAAAAGGCAAGTGCGTAAAACTGAGCAGCTCCATCGATGATGAAGA
>JAJFHL010000371.1 GCA_021775615.1 Hyphomicrobiales bacterium | reverse complement strand
GTCGGCCTGCTGCAAGCCACCCTCCGTGAGTGACGACGAAGATACCCTCGAAACCAAGACCGTCCGGGTGCGGGTGACAGGGCGTGTCCAGGGCGTGTGGTTTCGCGGCTGGACTATTGAAATGGCGAAACTCGTCGATGTCCGCGGCTGGGTGCGCAACCGCCGCGACGGTAGCGTCGAAGCGCTGTTCAGCGGCGATGTGGAAGCTGTCGACGAAATGGTTGCGCTGTGCCGGGACGGCCCGACGCACGCGAAGGTGGATCGTGTGGATGTGCTCGACGAACCGGACTATGGCGGTGACGGGTTCGAAACACGCGACACGATGTGAGCGTCGACAGAGCTGACACTGGCTTCGATTGTCTTCCTCCGGCTTGACCGGAGGATACAGTTACCTCGGGGCAATCTGCTGTGGCACGGTCCGTACATCATTGAAAACGCGGTGGATACTGGGTCCCCCGGTCACGCCGGGGGAAGACAGAAATGAACCCCGGGGCGTCGACGGCGGCTGGAGGGGAGCTTCGCCTCCGGGAGTGCAGCTCACGCCGTCGGCCCGAAGATCTCCTCGAAGTTGCGCCTCAGCGCCACGTCGACATCCGCCATGGTCACCGGCAGGCCGAGGTCGACCAGGCTGGTGACGCCGTGGTCGCGCACGCCGCAGGGCACGATGCCGGAGAAGTGGGAAAGGTCGGGATCGACATTGATCGAGATCCCGTGCAGCGTCACCCAGCGCCGGATGCGAATGCCCAGCGCGGCGATCTTGTCTTCGCGGGTTGTGCCGAGCTCCGGCCGGCGAACCCAGACACCGACCCGATCCTCGCGCCGTTCGCCTGTCACGTTGAAATCGGCAAGGGTGCGGATGATCCAGTCTTCCAGCGCGGCGACGAAGCGGCGCACGTCCGGCGTGCGGGCTTTCAGGTCGAGCATCACATAGGCAACGCGCTGGCCCGGCCCGTGATAGGTGTACTGGCCGCCGCGCCCGGTGCGGTAGACCGGGAAGGCGCCGGCGTCGATGAGGTCGGTGTCTTCGGCACTGGTGCCGGCGGTGTAGAGCGGGGGGTGCTCGATGAGCCAGACCTGCTCGCGGGCGCGGCCCTGATGAATGGCCGCGGCGCGCGCGTCCATGTGATCAAGGGCATGCTGATAGTCGACGGGTGCCGGTGCGAAGCTCCATTCGACGGGTGCGCCGCCGCCGAATGCAAGGCGGGGAGGGGCCAGTTCGTCACGTAATTTAACCATTGGGTAACAATATCCGTGAGAGCTTGGGTTGCTTGGCCCCTGCGGTGATTCTCGACGATCGGTCGGGGCCTTGATGCGGTAGTCCCGCTCATTTAGCGCATAAGGGGAGCGTTCGTGAATAGCGTCAATGATGTTTCCATCGAACTGGTGGTTGTGCTGGGCCGTTCCGACATGCAGATCCACCAGCTTTTGCGCATGGGCCGCGGCGCGGTGATCGAACTCGGCACCCGGGAAAACGACGAAGTGCAGATCATGGCCAACGATGTGCCGATCGCCATGGGCGAGATTGTGCTCGACGGCGACAAGATCGGGGTGTCGGTCACCAAGAAGCTCACCCAGTCCGAAGTCCTTGCGATGCAGAACTAGCCGTTTGACGCGCGCCTTGCGAACAATTGCGGGCAGGGCAGGGAAACCCTTGTTCTGAACCCCATGATTTGTTACATGCTCGGCGCAGCCATGCACTTGTGCGGTCGTGGCGGAATTGGTAGACGCGCAGCGTTGAGGTCGCTGTGGGGTAAAACCCGTGGAAGTTCGAGTCTTCTCGACCGCACCATTTGGCTAGCAGCCAAGTAGTATCTCTGTTGAAGATCCGGCAGAGGTGATCAGCTAAGCGGCCACCAATAAATTCCTTCATACCTGTAACTTTTAGTCTGCCAATGTAGCTGTTACGTTGTGCTGTGAAAGGTGCTTGTTCAAGCATTTCGGCTTGAGCTTTTGAACGGCATGAGTTCAAATTCATCTGTTATGTTGGCTGAATTCAGTGATTGCACAGTGAGCGAACCGTCTATCTTTAAGCCCAACGAGAAGCGGACGTCCATTGGTCTTGGGCAGTTTATCGTTGTTGTCGTATCGATACTGCTGAACGGCTTGGTCGTCAGCTCGTCCCTGGCGGCTGACGACCGTGGTCCGATGGTGCTTTCGCCTGAGTTTGACGAGTTGGCGGCGATACCCTTTTCCAAATCGTATGCGCTGGTTGTCGGTATCGACAACTATGAAGACCACGCTTGGGACAAGCTGGATATGGCGGTGGATGATGCGCGCGAGGTGGCCAAGGCGTTGGAGGCGCGGGGATACGAGGTAACAACGCTCATCGACGGGGAGGCCACCTACCACAATCTTCTGGACGCTATCCGTGACCTTGTTGATGGACCTGGCAAGGATCCCAATGCGAGACTGTTGCTTTGGTTCGCCGGGCATGGATATTCGGCGGACAATCGCGAGTATATCGTTCCGGTAGACGCCGGCGCGCCGGAATCGGGCACTGTATTCACGCGCCGTGCATTGAGATTGAGTGTGTTGAGAACACTGTTCGAAGACGTCAGGGCGCGCCATCTCCTGGCGGTGTTTGATTCGTGTTTTTCCGGGGACATTCACAAGAAGACGCGTGGTGCGCAGGTTTCAAAGGTTGTCACCACGGCCAACAACAATGTGGCCCGGCAACTTCTCAGTTCCGGTGTTGCGGGACAGAAGGTCTTTGACGATGGCAAGTTCCGAGAATTGTTTCTGGCAGCAATCGAGGGGGATGCGGATAGCGCGGGTGGTCAGCCTGACGGATATGTTACGGCCGAAGAACTGGTGAACTTCCTCAAGTATGAGCTCGGCAAGTATGGCGGCCGAAAAGGCAGCTCGCAGACGCCGGTCCTCTCGATACTGCAGTCGGATGGGAGTGGTGGCAGCTTCGTCTTCCGCACCCGCCGTGAACAAGCTGTCAACAAAGAGGCGCAAAGCGTGCCGGTGGGCCCGACAGCGGAAGTTGCATTGAATTCCGAAGCGCCCCGACACGAGTGTGATCGGCTGGCAGAATCATCTGACGATCAAGACTTCTCTCGTGTGATTCCCGCTTGTCTCCAGGCGGCGAAGGATCATCCAGACTCGGCACGCTTTGCGTACAAGTTAGGGCAATCCTACTATTTGGATGATAAATTCGATGAGGCAATTGAGTGGTACACCCGCGCCGCCGAGAAGCATCATGTCGAGGCGATGGCGGATTTGGGCCGGCTGTTCTTTAATATGCTCGGGTTCGGTCCCCAGAAGTTCACATCACGCCAAGCCGTTGATTGGCTCCGTAAGGCCGTTATGCGTGGGCATATAGGGGCTATGGAGGGGCTCGCGTACATCCTTGGGACCGGCACAGAGGATGTTCCCCAAGACCAGGAAGAGGCCTTTCGCTGGTTCACCGTTGCTGCGGTAAACGGCAGCCCCACCGCAATGATGAATTTGGCCAGCATGAACTTCCAGGGTGAAGGCGTTCCCGCAAACCCCAAAGAGGGAATACGCTGGGTTCGCAAGGCGGCCGAATTTGGTTTATGGCCCGCAATCGATAATCTGGACCAGTTGCTGCAGGAGCACGAGGGCGAGTCCCTGAGCGCCGAAGAGCGTTTTCGGCTGATTGAGAATGCGGCAACTGTCGACGGGTCGGTGCAGTCAGTCCTGGATCTTGCAAACCATCACCAACAGGGTATCGGCACGCCGAAAGACTTTCAGCAGGCGCTGCACTGGTACCGGGAACTGGGCGAAGATGAGGAGGCGTTGAATGCAATCGGATTGATGTACTTGTTCGACGACGGTGAAGAACAAGACGCCCAAAAGGCACTTGAATATTTTCACCAGTCCGCGTCTCTCGGACAGCCACAGGGCATGTACAATATCGCGCAGATGTATTTGAACGCTAAAGGGGTGGAGCTGGACGAAGCTGAAGGGCTGCGCTGGCTCAAAAAGGTAGCGGAATTGGAAATTAGTGTTTTCGACAACGCCTTTAAAAACGATCCGAGCGATGCGGAACTCGTTACTCATGCGAAGTACATGATGGGAGAGCTTGTCGCAGCGGGGCGCGGGACAGTCGCCGATGAGGTAGAAGCGAACAACTGGTATCGCAAGGCGGCGGAAGCGGGCAACACCAACGCGATGGTTTCGCTTCATAACTTCTACGTCGCGTCCGACCCGGAAGAAGCAGCGGTATGGCTGCTAAAAGCCGCAGAGGCCGGGGAGGTGGAGGCGATGGTGAACATGGCGCTTCGCTTCCATGTAGGTGACGGCGTTGAGATTAGTCATACAGCAGCCAGCGATTGGATGAAAAAGGCTCAGGAAACTCTAAGCGGGCAGGGGTTGTATTCAGGGCCGGTGGACGGTGAGGTTACAGAAGAAAACGTAGACCTCATATTGAGTGTCCTTGCCCAGTAATTTGGCGCGAACCCAGGTCACCAATACTACCGAACCGGAAACGTGCAGGTCAGCACGCCCTGCTTGATCCAGCAGTTGCTGGTGGCGCCGGTGTTGAGGTCGACCCGGAAGACGCCCTTCTCGCTGCCGCTTTCTGAGCGCCTCAGCGCGTAGCGGCCGCGCTCCTGGGGACCGGCAAGGCCCGTACCGTTCATGCATTCGGTGTTCGTGCCGTTGAACCAGCACACCCCCATGGCGCCGGTCTGGGTGTCGACCCGGTAGATGCGGTTGCTCGATGTGCTGGGCGGCGCCAGGAACTCGAAGCGGCTCTGGGCGAGTGCTTCCGTCGGTGTGAGCGTCAGGGTCCCCAAAGCGGCGAACACCGCGGCTAGTGCGATAAAAAGGCGGTGCCGGGGCGGCAGGTGCATCATCGGTATCTCCAGGCGGATTGCGGTACGGTGCGGGCGCATTAGCATGTCCGTTGTGACGGTTGTATTACAAGTGCACCGCAATCGCCACCGCCGCGGCCTGGTGCGGTGACCAATCATCGCCAACACTCAGATTTGCCTCCCTGCACGACCGGATTGCGGTTGCTGACAAGACTGGATGGCCTATAAGAGGATCACCGGCAGAGGAGGGGAGCCGGCGGGGATGTTCCCCGCTCCGCTGTCTGCCGCTGGAGCCCGTCACCACCATGAGCGAAGCTGCAATCGAGCTCGACATCCACGACGAAGACGGCGTGCTTTCGTCCGACTTCGTTGGTGCGGTGAGCGATGCCGTCGAGGCTGGCGACGGGGATCTGCTGCGCCGGCTCACCGAGGGCCTGCACGAGGCGGACTTCGCCGATTTGATGGAGTGGATGCGGGCGGACGAACGCGAACAGTTCGTCACCCTGCTCGATCGCGACCTCAATTACGCCGCCCTGCCGGAACTCGACGAGACCCTGCGCGACGAAGTGCTCGAGGTGCTGGCGCCGGAAACCGTCGCCGAGGCGGTTTCCGAACTGGAGTCGGACGACGCGGTTTACCTGCTCGAAAGTCTCGATCCGGAAGAGCAGGCGGAGGTGCTCGCCAAGGTTTCGATCTCTGATCGGCTTGCGGTCGAACGCAGCCTGGAGTTCGAGGAAGACACCGCCGGGCGGCTGATGCAGATCGAACTTGTCGCCGTGCCGCAGTTCTGGACCGTGGGACAGACCATCGATTACATGCGCAAGACCGACGACCTGCCGAACAGCTTTTGGGAAGTGTTCGTGGTCGATCCCGGGTTCCATCTGGTCGGCACGATTCCGGTCAGCCGGATCATGCGCACGCCGCGCGACACCCAGGTGGCCGACATCATGGAAGAGGAACGTGCGATCTTCCGTGTCGACGACGATCAGGAGGACGTCGCCTACAAGTTCGGACAATACAATTTCGTCTCGGCCGCGGTTCTTGATGATTCAGACCGCCTGGTCGGGGTGATCACCATCGACGATATCGTCGACGTCATTCAGGAAGAGGTGGAAGAAGACATTCACCGGCTCGGCGGCGTCGGCGACGAAGAGATCACCGACACCATCTGGGCGACCACCCGCAACCGCTTCGCCTGGCTTTTGATCAATCTGGCGACGGCGGTGCTTGCATCCTGGGTGATCAGCCTTTTCGATGCGACCATTGAAGAGATGGTGGCGCTTGCCGTGCTGATGCCGATTGTCGCCTCCATGGGCGGCAATGCGGGCACCCAGACCATGACGGTTGCGGTGCGCGCCATCGCGACCCGCGATCTCGGGCCTCTCAATGCCATGCGGGTGATCACCCGCGAGACGGTGGTCGGTCTTGTGAACGGCGTGGTGTTTGCCATCATTATCGGCATCGTCGCCATGGCGTGGTTCTCCAACGGCCAACTGGGTGTGGTGATTGGAGCGGCGATGATCGTCAATATGTTCGTCGCCGCGCTGGCGGGTATTCTCATTCCCCTGACGCTCGACCGTTTCGACATCGATCCGGCGATCGCGTCGGGCGTCTTCGTCACCACGGTGACCGACGTCGTGGGGTTCTTCGCGTTTCTCGGCCTGGCGGCCGTATGGCTGCTTTAGGGTCTAGGTAAGGTCTAGGCACGAACAGAGACCACGTCCGCAACAGAAGGCAATTCGCCCAGCCGGATCGCGGCGTCGGCCATCGTGCTGCCGAACGCCTTTATGAGACGCTTGCCGGCGCCCCACACGAAGACCTGGCCGGGAACGACGATCGTAACCTCCATTGTGGAACCGGCGCCGTCCGGCGCGACCGAAACCACGATTTGTCCGGCGAAATGGAGCCACGTCGAGGGCACATCTGCGGTGATCAGGTAACCCCCACCGTCTGCCGTTTCCTCGATAGCCTCTACGTCTAAACCGTTGCAGTACACGGCGCCTATGGCGGCCAGGCAGGCGATCAAGGGGGTGTGTGGAACCACAAACTCCTCGTATGTGGTATTGCGGACGCCCAGTGCGTTGCCCAGTGAATGCGCAACTTTGGCGCTGAACACCGTCATTGCGCCGAACCTGT